>CALBDR010000190.1 GCA_937927525.1 uncultured Candidatus Melainabacteria bacterium | reverse complement strand
AGGAGACATTCGTGAAGTTATTTTAAAAACTGGGCAGGAGTTTCAGGTATTATATGCTGATGGTCACTTACAAAATTATAATTATAAAGAAAATGGCTATATGTCTGCTAAGAATTTAAATGAATATACTGAAAAGCAAGGTTTAGTTTTTGATGATGTAAAACTAAGAGCAAATATTAATAATACACTTCATAGAGTAACTAAATTTACTACTCCTGGAGGTAATGTAGATAGTTTGCATGTGCGTTATGGTACTGAATTTGCAACTCCCCTTCCAGATGCTTTTAAAAAAGATATATTGAGTAGAATTCATAAAAAACAAAATATCGTATTTATGGGAGTAGGAGGAGCTGGTAAAACAACTACTCTAAGACAAATAGCTAAAAATTTGACTCAGAGTGGAAACAGAGTTATTATTGTTGACCCTGAGTATGAAATCTGTGGTCCTAATGAAAACTCTTCTATCGGTGTTGGTAGGGCGGAAAGAGTTGTTCCATATACTAAAGCTGAAAAATCAAACCATTCATTTGACATTAAAGCAAGAATGACAAATATGTCTAGCAGAGCCATAGCTGGTGCTTCTAATGCATCTATTATTTTTGATGAGTTACTTTCAAATAATGATGCACAAGCTGTTGCTGGGGTTGGTCCAGCAGGTGCTAATGCAATAGCATCTTTTCATGGTGATGAATTAACACCTGAATTAATTAAAAAGTTTGGGGCACTATTTGGTAATCCTAGAACGGTTACTGTTTCTGATACTACAGCAGCTGCTTCGCAATCTCAAAGTAAGGATATATATGAAGTAGACGCTAGACCTGTTATGGATACACTGGTTGTTATAGAAAAAGATAAGTTTATTGTTTATGACATAACTAAAAAATCGCTAGAAGCTCTTTTGAATAATAATGATGTAAATACAGCATTCCCTAAGCCTAACATATATCTAAGGCAAGGAAAGAAAAAATTGACTCAGGGTTCTAGTGGTAAAAAGTATAAAGTAAAAGAACAAGGAGATTTTACATATGATCCTAATTTCCAAGAAAATATGTCTAAATATTTACAGCTTTTCTCTTCAAAACTAGGACGTTTGAAACACAAAAAGAAAGATAACAGTTTAACAAAATTAGATAGTTTAACACTTGCATACTATGAGAAACTAGACAGGGCTATAAGAGAATTAAAACGCTTGAATATGATGTTGGATCCTAGGCATAAAGGTTCTGAATGGGAGGGTGAAAAATTACAACCTAATCAGATCCAGGAAAGGATGAAGTTTTTATATCCGATGCTTGAAAATATAACTATTTACAAAGATTTGTACACAAATTTAGAAAAAGATTCTCTTACTAAGACAAATTTAGAAAAAGATTCAGATGAATTTAAAGCATATGAAATTAAGTTAGAAAAAGCTGGTAATTTAATGAAATCATTACGTGATTCTGCGAAGCTCAGAATAGAAAATTTTGAGGCTGCTAAATCAAGAGATTCTCAAAAAGGTAAAAATCTCAGAGATAGTAGAGAATTGATAACTGAAAATAACGATAAGATTTTTTCAATTGAGGAAAAATTCAGAAAGTCTTATGCTGAGTATAATGAAGCTAGTATTGATACTTATTTAGCCCAAGTTCAAGCACAAAAAAAAGAGGAGAAAAAATCTTAAAACCCTAAATATAAATTCAAAATAAATCTTTTTGGATTGAACCAGGTTTTTAATGATATAATTATCGTTCGCATGGCCTACACAAAGAAACCATCTAGAAAAACTATAAAATTGATTAATCTTGATTGCAGTGAGATTGATTATAAGAACACAGATCTACTAAGAAATTTTGTAGATAGCACTGGTAAGATTCTTAGTTTCAAACAAGCTGGTGTTAAAGCTAAGCTCGCTAGAAAGATTAAAAGCGCGATTAAAAGATCTAGAGCTTTAGGATTAATGCCATATGTAGGAACTCTGTACATCCCTAAGAAAGATTCACCTAGAAGAGAAGGTAGAGAAAATTATAGAGATAACTACAGAGATAGGGATAATTACAGGGATAGAGATAACTCTAGATCAAGAGATTAATTAATAGTATATAAATTTAAAGGGATTTAGTCATGTCAAAAGTTTTCAAAAGTTCAGGAAGAAAATGCGCAATCAGTGGTAAGAAAGCTGGTAAAGGTTGGAAGTATTCTTTCTTAAGATCTCACTTTAACCCTACTGCTAAAAGAAGATTTGAGCCTAACCTACAAACAGTTACTGCGGTAATTGATGGTGTTAAGCAAAAAATCAAAGTTTCTACTAAAATTCTTAAAACTTTTCCTAACCTTAAGACTGGAATAACTTCTGGTGAACTTAAGAAAGGAAGAAGTCACAAAAGAATCAAAAACGTTGCATAATATAGAGTATATTGTCTGAAAATAACCTAATTACAGTTAAGGAGCTCGCGGCTAAATTAGAAGTAACAGATTTACTTTTAAAGAAGCTTATTAAGTTCTTTGAGATACCTAATCAAAAGATTAAAAGATCAATTAATCTAGATGAGGCTGCAGTTGAAACAGTAAAGAAAATTGTTCAACTTAAGGCCGACGGTAAAAGAAATAAAGATATAAAACAGCTTTTTGATGATCAAAAAAAACGTGAGCAAAAAAAAGCTCAAGATGATGGAAAAGAAGAAGTAGTTAAAGAAGATTCTGAGGCGAAAACAGAAACTAAAGACGAATCTAAAGAAGAAGCGAAATCTGAAAGATCCTCAAGATCTAATAACAGACGTAAAAAATCACCTTGTAAGGATAATAGATCTAGAGAAGATACTGAAAAATCGAAAGAAGATTCAGGTGAGACCGAAGAAGCTGCTGAAGCTGAACCAGATTATATTAGAAGTTACATAGAAAGCGAAGAAATTGAAGCTAAATTTGATATAGAGCAAGACGACCCTGTAGCTGAAGCTTTAGCTCTAGATGAAGAATATGAAGAGAATGCTGATGATCTTGATGAGATCGATGATTTAGATGAAGAGGAAGTTATTTCTAAGGACAGTATAAGTCCTAGAAAGGTTAAAAGAAAAGCTTTTAGCTTTAGGTATATCCAAAGACAAATCGCAAGTGATACGAAGAAAGTAAATTACTTGAAAACAAAGCTTAAGAAAGGTAAACTTAGTCACTTAGAGAGATTAAATTTAAGAGATTCTTTGGACAGAAGAGCAAAAATGCTCAGTAGTTGGATCCAAATATTACGTTGGGTTAAAAGTTAATGCCACTTAGATTTCTTAGTTCAGGAGAGTCCCACGGACCAGAATTAAATATAATCGTGGAAGGAATTCCTTCTAATACACCTCTTCTTGATGAAGATATTAATATCGATTTAAAACGCCGTCAGGGTGGTTATGGTCGTGGTGGCCGTATGAAGATAGAGAAAGATAAAGCGATTTTCACTGGCGGAGTGCGTCATGGTAGATGCTTCGGTGGTGCTCCTGTAAGTATTAAAATCGTTAATAAAGATCACCAAAAATGGCTTTATGCTATGAGTCCAGCTCCAGTAGATGAGAATGATCCAGAAGTAAAAGCTCAGTTAGAAGCTAAATTTATTTCCAAAGTAAGACCAGGTCACGCTGACTTAGCTGGAACTATTAAATATAATGCACCTGATGTTCGAGATATTTTAGAACGTTCATCAGCAAGGGAAACTACTTCTAGAGTAGTTGCTGGTGCTGTTTGTAAAAAGTTTTTATCGCTTTTCGGTATAGAGGTTTTCTCTCACGTACTTAGAATTGGTGAAATCGAATTGAGTGATGAAGCTGCTAAATTACGTGAATCTTTAAGCTATGAGGAGTTTAAAGAAAAAGTTGAAGCTTCAGAATTAAGAATCTGTGATTCCGCTGAAACTGAGCAGCAGATGAAAGAGTATATTAATAAAATCCGAAAAAATGGTGATACTGTAGGTGGAATCATCGAAGTTTACGCTAAAGGTGTCCCTGTCGGCATCGGTAGTCACGTTCAGTGGGATAGAAGGCTTGATGGTCATATCGCTCAAGCGCTAATGAGTGTGCATACTGTTAAATCAGTAGAAGTCGGTATCGGACAAGGTGCTGGAATACACTTAGGGTCTACAGTCCAAGATCAAATCTTTAGTGATAAAGAGAAAGCTGATAAAGATTTTCGTTACTCTCGTAAAACTAATAACTTAGGTGGAATCGAAGGTGGTATGAGTAATGGTGAGCCTATTATTTGTAAAGTAGGTGTGAAACCTATTCCTACATTAGTTTCTACTCTTGAATCTATAGATTTAGCTACTAAAGAAAACTCACAATCTCACTTCGAAAGATCAGATGTTTGTGTAGTACCAGCTGCTGGAGTGGTTTTGGAAGCGATGCTTGCCTTTGTTATTGCAAGAGAGTTTTTAGAGAAATTTGGTGGGGATAGCTTTGAAGAAGTTAAACGTAACTATGATTCATATATGGATTATGTAAGATCTAAGTAAGCTTTCATTCCATTCTCTTTTCTAGTTTTAATAATTGTTTCACCTAAGTTCTCTAGAGATGCCGTATGTGAAATTAAGTCAGAGACTTTGATTTTCTGTTCTTCTATTAATTTATGTGCTTCGTTTAAATCTTCTAAATTTGGAGAATAACTACCAAGAACAGAAAGTTCTTTATAGTAAATATCGTTATTAGTAAAAGCTTTGCTGATATCAGCGACACTTGAAAATACTAAAATTGTGCCACCTATATTTATATGCTCTATTGCTAAATCTACACAAGGATTTGCTCCAGCAGCTAAGAAAATAAAGTTCATTTTCTTAGAGGAAGAATCTAATTTTTCATAACACTGATCAAATCCGTTATTTAAAGCTATCTCTCTTTTATCTGTTAAAAGATCAGCTCCATAGTTATTTATATTTAAGTTTTGTTCTTTTCGGTAAAAATCTAATAATCTTCCGATTAACTGTCCTATAGAACCTAAGCCGAATATTAATGAATTGACTTCTCCTTGATAGTCTAAAACTCTGGAGCGCTTAATAGCTTTAATACAACAAGCTAAAGGCTCTGTGAAGCTTGCTTCTATGTCACTGATATGCTCTGCGACTTTCTTCACTGTATATTTCAAATGTCTTTCACTTAATTCTAAGTATTCAGAGAAGGCTCCTGGTTTGAAATTACTGGTTTTAAATTCTATGCAAAGGCTCTCCTGTTTGTTTTTGCAGAAATCACACTCTAGACAAGGTACATGGTGTGATGAAACAATTCTGTCGCCGACTTTTAGATTATATTTGTTACTAAGTTCATCTGAAATTTCAGCTATCTTTCCTACCATCTCGTGTCCGAGAACAGCGCCAGGTTTTACTAGAGATCTTTCTAGTTTAAGTAAGTCAGAGCCACAAACTCCACATCCGGTAACTCTTACTAAGCAAGTATCTTTTGAAATCTTTGGTTGCTCAGCTTCAGTTAGATTTAAAAAAGCAGAGTCTTTTTTTTCAGGATTAAATTCTAGAACTTTCACAAGTAATAATAATAACTTAGATTAGAGTGATTACTTTATCTACTTAAACTATGTAAATTCTTTACAGGCTTATGTCTGCAAGCTTTCTCTCTTTCTAATAGTTTTTGATGATGTTCTTTAAGTTGTTTAGTTTTAAATCTTCTAAATTCTCTAGCTATAAAGCTATAAGCATTAACAACAGCACCTAGAAGTGAGATGCTAAATAAAATATCAGAAAAGATTTTAAAGCCGATGCTATAGAAGTGTTGGTCAAATAAAGAACTACTTAACCAAGGGTTCATAGCTATAGCTAATACAAATAAAATAGAAAAGCCAATTAATGCTCTTTCTGCTGGGAAAGTATGTTCAATGAATTTATTTAAGTCATAAGTAGCTTTTCTAAGTTCAGCTACAGGAGCGAATTTTTTAAATGCATTAACGAGATTACGAGCTGATCTTATAGCTGATAAAATCGTCCAGTCGATAAATTTAAAGAAGTCAAGTATTGTTCTTCCGGCAGCGTCAAAGATACTTATGAACAGGACCAATTTATCTTTTATTTGCTTAGAAGAGAAATCCTTGTATACTTCTTTGGATCTTATGCCTCTTTGCATGTACTAAATTATAACTTTTTCCTAAGCTTATTTTCAATATCTCTTAAGTATTAACTTTTTTGCTATAATTTGAAACACAAAATAGCCTAAAGTTAGACCATTTTATGAAAATCACTCAAAAATCCTTATTTATTAGGTTTTTATTTTGGGTGCTTTTATTTCACTTTAACTACTCATTCTCTTAAGATTTCACCTGATGATCTATTTATTATATCGAAAAAAGTTTGTTTTCAAGAAGATGATCTTTAAGGCGGTGATTTTTCCACTGTTAATACATTGATAGCTGTTATTTCATCATAATACCGAGATTTTATCCTTAATTTGCGGAATATCGTAAGCAAGAGAGCATATAGTTCGCTATGATTAAGGATAGTTAAGTATGAGTTTTACTGAGAACTTCAATTCTAGTGCGCAATTCTTTGTTGAGCAATTAGCTCAAGAATCTGGGCATGAATTCCGTAATATAGCTGAAAAGATTTTAAATCATGAAAGAATCTCTTTAGAAGATGGAATTCAAATTATTAAATCTAATGATTTGCCGGTTATCGGGCAGATGGCGAACTTTGTTCGCCAAAGAAAAGCTTATGAAATCGCTCTGAGAAAAGGTTTTGATGAGGCTGTAGCCTTAGAGCATACTAAAACTGTGTGGTGGAACACGAATCTACATTTAAACCCGACTAATATCTGTATAGCTAGCTGTGATTTTTGTGCTTTTGCAAAAAAACCAAAAGACCCAGATGCTTACACTATGTCGAATGATGACGCTGTCGAAAGAGTTAAAATTGCTCGTGAAGAGGGAGCTACAGAAGTTCATATCGTAGGTGGTCTGAATCCTAAGTGTTTGATTGATTATTACTCTGATTTAATTCGAGCCATTAAAAAAGAAGTTCCAGGAATTCATGTAAAAGCTTTTACGGCTGTGGAGATAGATTTCTTTAAGAAATTCGAAAAGGAAATGAGCTATGAAGAGATCTTCGACAGGCTCATAGAAGCTGGACTTGATAGTATGCCAGGTGGTGGTGCTGAGATTTTCTCAAGAGCAGTGCGTGATGAGATGTGTCCTGATAAAATCCCTGCTGATAAATGGACTGAGATTCATCATATCGCTCACAGTAAAGGTCTTAAGACGAATGCGACGATGCTCGCTGGAATCGGCGAGGAGCCAGAGGAGCGAGTTGATCATTTAGATGTGCTTAGAAAGGCACAGGATAAGAGCTTAGCTGCGGCTAACCCTAATGAGGGTTCTTTTCAGACTTTTATTCCTCTTAGTTGTCACTACGAGGGGAATGATCTTCTAGAACGTGGGGTTAAACCACTTACTGGACAGGATCAGATTAAAAATATTATAGTTTCACGCTTAATGCTTGATAACTTTGATCATATTAAAGCTTACTGGATTCAATTAGGTCCTAAAACTGCTCAAGTAGCTCTAAATATGGGAGCTAATGATCTTGATGGTACGGTGAAAGCAGAAAGAATTACCTTTGCTGCTGGATCTAAGAAACGTTCTATGGCTGAAGATCAGTTGATTAATATCGTAGAGGGTGCTCGTCTTATTCCTAAAGAAAGAGATACCCTATACAATCCAATTGAGCTTAGTTTGCATAGGGTGTGATTTCATTATGTCTGAAGATTAGTTAAGCGCCTCTATTTGCTTTTCTTTCAGCATTTCTATATCTGATAAATCTTTGTATTTCTCGGTCATTAGCTATTATTTCTTCCTCAAGCCCTTCGATAGTTCCAGCACCACCTCTAGGAAGATTTGTTTTAACTTCTAAAGGGTTAACTACACGTGCTGCGCCTGCTCTATTGCCCTCTCTTTGAGTTTCAGGATTAACTTTTTCACTTTCTTGACCTTTAGGCTTGATAACTTGTTTTGTTTTAGTACCAAGAATTTGTGCATTTGTCATTCCTGTTAATGGGTCTATATCATTATTCATAATTTTTCTCCTTTGAATTTAATTGGTTACGGAATGTATTTTGTTGAAATTTCAACAGTTTAAAATAATACCACTAATGTAATGTAAATACAAGTCTTTTGTAAGATTTTTGGAATTTTTTAAGTTTCTATAGCTTGTCGCGTGCCAATTCGTTCTCAATATCTTTCTTTAAGCCCATGCTTTTTTGTTTTTCCTCTTCCGTTCTTTTGCGATTTTGTAGTTTTAGAGTAGTTTCTATCCGACTTAATTTTTCCAAAAAATTTCTTGCAGCTTCTCCCTCATCACTGTCATCAAGGAGTAATTCTGCCACTTTAGGACTGCCGTGTTCATGAATTATAGATTTTATTTCATTAGGATTAAGAGTTCTTTTTCTCTTTCTTGGTTCATGGTGCTTTATCTCATTTTAAGCAGGAATCTCTGGTCTTTGAGTTGATTTTAAAAGTTCCTCTAGTGCGGCATTTGATACTCGTCTCCTGCTAGTTACTGTCATAAATTTCCTCGGGATTCTTTCTAATTCGAATAATTAATTTAAAATAATACCACCTTGGTCCTGTAAATACAAGTGCTTCATCTTTTTTCGAGGTATTTAATCCAGTCATCTGGATTCTTTGCAAAGGAACTACCTTTGTAGCTGATTTGAAGTAAGCCATTTTCATCCACGTCGTATATTGACTTCCCTAATAAAACCCCTATTGAATCATATATACTAATTATTTTCCCTGGTTCACTGAAGATAATTTGAATTTGGTCAGAGTCAGAGTTTCCATAAACCATAGGTGATAGATAAGGACTCAAAATGGCTTTAGCTTCTTCATTTGTAAAAACCTTATTTTCTAAGTACTTTGCTGTTTTATTTGGTTTTACTGGATCTACAGAATCTTTATTTTCGGAAAGATGTGTATGAAGAAATTTCATATATTCCATGGCAAGTTTTACATCATCCGGGCTTGCTTGGGCCACTGCAGCAGGAACACCTATTAGGCTGGAGCTAGAGTCTGTTATTCCTGCTTGAAAGTTCAGTTCAGGTTTATCGTTAACTCTTATATTAACTTCACTTACATTAAAATTTGGGTCAGGTCTTTCTGAGCTTGATCTGAAGTCGATTCTTCCATTACTTAAGAAGTCAATAGAATCTTTAACTTCAGAATTTTCTTTAGCTATTATGCCTTTATCTGTGAATCCATTTAATTTTGCACCTACAAGAGGTAAGAGGTTTACCATATTAAAATTACCTACACTCTCCACAAAAAATCCCTTTTGCTTCCCTTCTGAGTTTTTCTCATTTAAAGCATCAACTAGGGATTTTACAGTCATTAAGGTTTTATAGGTACTGGGGCGATTTTCTTTAATGAAGCTTAGAATTTTACTTCTATGTGGCTCTTCATCAAAATTTCCAATATTTGCGCCTTCTGAGATTTCATTTAATTCAAAAGGGTACATAAATACACTAAAATCTTCTGGGTATTCTGCATGACCCACTGGTATTGATGAAGAAACTATAATAGGATCTTTACCTTTATATTCTTTTACATAAGCTGTAATTTCTTCTAACCACTTTAGCTGTATTTCAAGACTTAATGGATTTGAATCAGGGTATTTTTTTGCAAATGCTTCTGCATCGATGGCTAAAACTTGAGGTTTGATTTTATTTTGGTTTAAACCTATGTAGTGTAAATGTCTATGACCTAAAGGTTCAAATGGATCCATTTGAGTATTATTATTGAAATCAGTATGTTTCTGGTATACAGGCATTCCACTTTCATCTCTCATTTCTGGAAAGTCATGCATTATAACTATCACATTTGAATTAGGTTCATATACGATTGAGCTATTGAAGTCTTTAAGTATTTCTTGATAGGGTCTAATAATGATGGGAGGGGCTGCTGTGCCAGCCGTTGTTAAAAGCAAGAGTGTGCTCCCAAGACCAAAAGGTATAGATAAATTTTTTAAATTTCGGCGTTTTGCTTCATAGCTACTTCCACGTGCTTCCGTGCCGGAATCTTTTCTTGAGATTCCCTGCGGTTTTAAACTGGAAAAGAATGAAGCAAGCCTATCAGGAATTGCTTTAGTCATAATTATAGATTAGTTTATGCTATCAATCTTATATATCAAGTTCGTGGAAGTCAATCTTTTCTTTTTGTCTTGATTTTAGGGTTATGCTTTATAATTAGAGGCACCATTAAATGCAGATTTATAAACCAGTCTTCATAATAGGTTCTTTTCGTGGTGGGACTAGTTTACTTTTTCGTTTACTCAGTGAGAGTTCTGAGCTTTGGTCTCTATATCGTGAATCTAACTTTATGTGGCAGCCCTGGCATAGAGATGCTAATGAGTTAGCTGATACTATTTATTTGAAAGCTGAAGATCTTAAAGGCTGTGATAGAAGCTATTTTGATAAACACTATCACTTCTCTAGTTATGACAATTATTTTCTAGGCTTTTTAGGGAGAGTGAAATTTCTTCGCCAAAAATTAAAGTGGATTTTTGATTTGATGAATATTCTTAACTTTATTTACAAATCAATTAAGCTTACACTCTCTAAGCAAAATCTTTATAGGTTTATCGATAAAACCCCTCCGAATGCTTTTCGAATACCCTTCCTAGCAGATCTTTACCCTGATGCTAAATTTATTTATTTAAAACGTGAGCCAGAGGCGAATTTAAATTCATTAATGAAGGCATGGAATGCCCCTAGACGTTTTCAGTTTAAGTTTAGAGAATATTTAAATGCAATTATGGGTGGAGAACCTGAGATTAAAGGATACTCTGGAAAGGTTTGGAAATTTGCTATGCCTAAAGGATTTAAGAAGTTATGGCAGGGCTTTAGTTTAGAAGAAATCTGTGAATTCCAATACAGTGAAACCCATAAAGCTATAAATAATTCATTAAGGGATATTCATGGTAATAGATTTATAGAAATTAATTTTGAAGATTTTTTAGCTGATCCAGATAATAAAATAAAGTATCTCTGTGACTTTCTAGACATTAATTACAGTAAGCAAATGCAAAAGTTAGTTCAAAAAATGCCTAGGGTAAATTCTGATTAGATTATTGTCTAATTAGAGCGCAAAATCTTTTTATGGGTATAAAATAGAACTTATGTCTGAGCTTTATGTAAATATTGATCATGTTGCAACTTTGCGCGAAGCTAGGAAAACAAATGAGCCTAACCCAGTTGAAATCATTAAGCTTCTTGAAAATACAGAGGTTGCTGGAATTACGACTCATTTACGTGAGGACAGAAGACATATTCAGGATAGTGATATTGATGATATTAACCACTATATCCAAGATTCTCGTTTAGGTTTTACCTTTGAAATGGCTGCTTCTGAAGAGATTTGTAAAATTCTTTTGAAGTCTAAAGCGACTATGGCGACACTTGTTCCTGAAAAAAGAGAAGAAGTAACCACTGAAGGTGGTTTAGATGTTCTTAACCAAAAAGAAAAGTTAACTGAGTTTATAAAGCCCATTAAGGATAAAGGGATTGAGCTTAGCTGTTTTGTTGATCCAATTTTAACTCAGATTGAAGCTTCTAAAGAAGTTGGAGCTGATCTGGTAGAGATTCATACAGGAAATTATGCAAATTTATTTATGGCTTATCAATACCAAACTGATAAAAAACAAAAAGAAGGTTACTTTCAACTTTTGAAAAATGAAATTGATAAGATCAATCAATCAGTAATTTATGCAAGAGGTATCGGGCTTAAAGTTAATATGGGACATGGTCTTACTACTAAAAATCTTCATATGTTAATGAAAGTAAGAAATATTCATCAGTATCATATTGGTCACTCTTTAATCAGTAACGCTCTTTTCTATGGTATAGAAGCTATTTGTGATAAGTATTTGGATGTAATTTCACCGAAACCAGCTACACTTTAAAATCTTTAAGTACTTCTAAAATTGAGTCTGAGACTAAGTGTTCAGGGTAAACGCTTACTCCTGAATTAACCTTTAATTTTCTTGCCACTTCTAAACTTACAGCAACCTCATGAGGAGTGGTTCTTTCACCATCTGTGATCATATGGATATTTAAGTTTTGCTTACCGGTAAGTTTGCGAAGCTCATTGATGCTCTCTGAGACGAAGCTCGCTACAGTCTGGAGGCTTCTATCTTTTAGACCGTGCCAGTAAACCATAGGCATTAATACATCCCAGTTATCTGCCATAAACTTCCAAGGATAAACAGACTTTATTTTAGGTGAGAATACTATTGCGATCATAGGATAATTCTCTGGTAAAGCAGCTCTTAGAATCTCGGTATAAGCTTTTACTGATGAGACTTTAGTGTTTTCCTCTATATCAGCGGCAAAAGCATCAAAGCTTTCTCCATCTGGGCTTACATAGAGAGCAGGCTTAATGAATTTTTCAGCGTCTGATCTAATATCTATTAAATATGCATAGCTCCAGCCGATAACTTTAATATCTTCTTCATGACAAGCTTTTAGGATTTCATCTATTTTTTCTTGATTTTTGAAAATTTCGGTAGTCGAACGATTTACTTGAAGATAAACCGTGTTAATGTCAAATTCATATAATCTATCTGTAAAGGCTTTAGTATCTAATGGATAATTCCAGAGATTTACCCAAATCCCTTTACCTGTAGTGATTGAGCCTTTATTTTTTTTGATAGATCTTAGTACTCCAGGGTCATACCCTGAGATTTCTAAATCAGTGAAACTTTTTAAATGCTTAGCTCTTTTAAAATTGAAATCAATATGTTCTAATGTCTCTTTCTCTGTATCTAAATCTAGAAAGCTTTCGTCAAGCTTTACCGAAGGGCTTGTTTCAGCATAAGATTTATTAGAATTAAATAAAAGAGTTTGTGAAAGAATCACCGTTAAACTTGATATTAAAACTAGTAATGTTTTCCTCATATTTTAGTTCTTTTAACTGCTCCTTAGATTAGTTTACCTATAAAAGTATTAATTAAACTTAAGTAAACTATAAAAGAGATGATATCAATCATAGTAGTGATTAAGGGACCACTAGCTGAAGCTGGATCAATATCAATCTTCTTAAATATTATAGGTGTTAGTGAACCTAAAAATACAGCACTAAACATTGATATAAGTAGTGAAAGTGCGATTAAACCACAGAGTAAAAGGTTACCATTCATTAAAAAAGAAATAGCAGAGGTTATTAGTGCACAAGTAAATCCTATGCTAAGACTGATGAGTAACTCATAGCTAACTATTTCTGAGCTTCTATCAGTATCGATTTCTCCAGTGGAAATACCACGAACGATGATAGTAGTGGATTGGTTACCGATATTTCCAGATAAACCAGAAAGTAGTGGCATAAAAGAAACAGCAATTGGTAGTGCTGAAATTACATTGCTGAATTTTACAATTAAACTTGCAGATAAAATTTGCCCTAGTAAGGTGATTACGAGCCAAGGCGTTCGGGCTTTATAGGCTGTGAAATATTTTCTGATATCAGTATAGGCTGAAACCGAGTCGGGTTCAATGTTAATACCACTTGATTGATAGATGTCTTGAGTAACTTCATCCTCTAAAATTTCTACTACATCTTCGATTGAGATAGTACCGACTAACTGTTTACTAGTATTAACTACAGGTATGGCGAGGAAGTGATATTTAGAAATTAATTCAGCAGCGACTTCTCTATCTTCATTAGTGTTCACTAGAATTACATCTGTATTCATATGATCACTCACTAGATTATCTTCGTTTGCTAAGAAAAGATTTTTCAAACTGACTACACCAGCTAGTTCACCGAATTTTTGGGTTACGTAGATATATATAATCTGAGAATCATTTTCACGCGCTTTTAAGCGGATGAATCTTAGTGCCGCGCTGACCTTTAGGTCAGCGCGCACACTGATAAAGTCGGGATTCATGATACCCCCGCAGCTATCTGGCTCGAAGGCAAGTAGTTCTTTGATCTCAAAAGGTCTTTGGATTTTATCAAGAATGCGGAGCATACGCTCATCGTCGAGTAGACCTATGATATCTGCAGCGTCATCTAAATCTAATTCATTTGTGAATTTGATAATTTTTTTGTCTGAAAGATAGTCGCAGAGCTCTTCGATTTCTCTTTGCTCAAGTTCAATAAATACTTGGGCACCTTGCTGATAAGAAAGTATATCGAATAATAACTGCCTTTCGTTTTGAGTAAGCTTTTTATATTCTTCAGCTATATCCTGTGGATAGTATTCATCTAAAGCAAGTCTAAGCTCTTCAACCCTAGTTTCGTCGATTTGTGAGATGATATTTCTTAGATTTGGGCTATGAATCATCAGAGAGTTCCTATTGCAATTTTGCTTATATTATTTTTTGCAATTGTTTACTTTGTGGGAGTAAAAGCTTGGCTTCTTACTAGTCTTGTCGTTCTTAGTTTAGCTTTAAGAGAATTTATAAAATTTACTAAGCAAAAATCTAAACTTAATTATACATTTCTTCAGCTTATATTGACTCTGCTGATAATATTCCCATATATCCTTGCGAATCATATAGATGGTTTTGATTATTTAAATTCTTCTTTTATTTCATTTAGTGTTTTTGCATTAATGATTTTTATATTTTTCTATGGTTCAATTTTAAAGCGCTGTAAAAGAAAATTTAAGAAGCGAAAAAAGTTGAGTTCCAAGAACTTATTAAAACTTAATGCTCTATTCATGCTTTATTTGGGATTTTTACCAGCACATCTTTTTTATTTAGAAGCATTAGGAAAGGGGTTTTTGCTTTTAGCATTGATTACAGCTATTAGTTGTGATGTTTTTGCTTATATAATCGGTAAAAATTTGGGTAAACATAAGGTTTTGCCAAAAACCAGCCCTAAAAAAACCATTGAGGGTTCTCTTTCAGCTTTAATTATTACGACATTCGTGTTTACTGGTTTATATATCTGGATTACAGGCAAGTTCTATTTATTTAGTTCATTAAAAATAGTTTTACCTTTAATTGCTGGTTTGTTTTTAGCATTTATAGCTCAGCTTGGTGATTATTATGAAAGTCTCTTAAAAAGGTGTTTTCGAGTTAAAAACTCTGGGGATATTTTAGCTTCTCATGGTGGAGTTTTAGATAGGATTGATAGTCACTGTTTGACAATACCACTTACATATATAGTTTTAGTAGTTTTTCATCATTTGAATTTGTGACATTTGTTGAAGTAAAGCTGGGTCTATACCTTGCATTCCAGGTATACCCTGCATTCCTCCAGGCATAGCCATACCATTCATGCCACCCATGCCTTGCATACCGAAGCCTTGCATCATTGACTCTAGTCCTGATTGTTTATCATCATCATTATTACCTATTCCTGTAGAAAGCATTTTTGCTTGCATCATCTGCATCATTGCTTGAAATTGCTGTGCTTGAGCAGGATTTACATTAGTACCCACAGCTGATGGGTTTGGAACTGGGTTTGCTTTTGCAACTTCAGGATCATAAGGAACTTTTTCAGCACCCATCTGCTCGATTTGCTCAATTCGGTTTGTTAAATTTTCCATTCTATTTTCGGTATTGAATGAAAATGATTTTCCCATGAAATCTGCCATGCTAATTTTATAGGACTACTTGGTTAAGGTCTAGTTAAGGTTGTTCAACAAACTTATAGGAATCAATAAGACCTAATTCATCAAGGTAAACTTCAGTCCACCTTAAGAGCTCTAAAGTATCTTTTGTTATGGCTTCAGTTTTCATGTCTTGATATTTATCAGCTAAGATTTGGTAGTTTTCATAGATTCTGTTAGCAAGAGTAGCTTCTAAATCTTCACTGTCACTTAGTGGGGGTGATTGAAGAAGTATTGGTTTATTAATTAATGCTACATCTTTCTTAAAGTCTGGACTTCTAAATTGTTCTTTAAAAGTTTTAAATTTTTTATAATCTTCAGCGACTTTATTTGATCTATGGGTTTTCAATTTCTGAGGTTTAGATAAATAAGCTTTTCTGTGAAGGTATTTTTCATGCATTATTGGAAATTTCTCAACATCATCAATAGAGTCAAATGGCAGTATGTGACTCATTATAGTGTGGCATAATTCTAAATCTTGTTTTGCATTAACTGAGATTATGGGTATTGTCGATAAAGTGTTTTGAATAATATTTTTTAGCTTTTCTAAGTTTTTTGATGAATTATTTGACTCATATTCAAAAGCTTTATGGATCAGTGTTTTAAGATCATTGCTTTGGAATTTTAATTTGGGGATTAGTTTGAAAATTAGTTCTTGAGTTTCTTCATTAAATAGATAGGGAATATCGCCTGTGTCTGTTTTGGTTACTATTTCCCACTGTCCATATTGTTTTCTAAAGTTTTTGATATCCGCATCTTTGAGTATTTTAAATTCAAATAGTGCTCTTACGAAGTTTATAATGTCAGGAAGTTCTTTTTTTCTTTTATTTATTAGTTCTGTATTCCTATCCTTAGGCAGAAATACTCTTTCTTTAATAGCTTCTAATAATTGAGATTGCTTTGCATCATCCCGGAATAATTTTGCTGCGAGATCATTATTTTCTATTGAGAGTTTAGTTAGCGAATAAATTAATGCTAAGGAATAATGTGGGTTTAAGCTTTCATCTTTGATTATTTTAAGCAGGTCTTTAAAACCATTTTCAAATTTTTCATTTTCGCTAGAGATTAAATTAAAATAGGTTTCAGTGATTTCATTGCTATTAGTTAGATTTCTAGGACTTAGGAAACCTTTTGAAAAGGCGTATTGAGATATTTCCAACAAATCAATTAATTCAGAAAGTTTTTCAGGGCTATCTTCCATGTTAAATACATTCTCGATTTTACTGTCTAGTAATGTGTTTGCACATGGAACATTTGATTCTTCGACCAATGATAAATAAAGTTTTGCTATTTCGAGAGTTGTATAATTGTTGAGATTAATTTTATCGAGTAGTTCTTCAAATGCAGCTTTTGTTTCTATTGATCTTATAGTTTCATTTGTACTTTCTACTTTTTTGTTATTTCTAATTTCTTGACTATTATTGAAAGTTTTTATAAGGTCAGTTACTGAAGCCTTTAATGTATTGCTGTTTTTATCAAAAAAATTTTTATGTAGAGCTGTATTAAATTTAGAATTAGAGTCAATAAAAATATTTAGAAGATCATGTAAATTAAATAAATCGAATGCTTCTGTTTCTCCATAAAAGAAAATATTACTTTCATAGATAGCTTCTGCCATTCCTTTATAATCATTCATATTAAATATCTGATCAAATAATAATTGGAAGTTATTAAAATCTTCTTTTTTAACTTCTTTTAGTTTTTCAACTAACTTTGTACTGATTTTACTAGCATCCCCTTCAGTGAAAAAGTCTAAATGTAATTCTTCTTTTACCTCTTCTAATATTGAACATAAATCTTGACTGAATTCAGTCTCAAGTTCAGATTCTTCTTCTGTTTCAGGAATTTTTGTTTCTGGGTGATCGGTGTTACTGTTGTTTGAAGGAAAAGGAAGTTTCTTGCCGATTCTCAATAATTCTAAATTACTCTTAAAGGCTTCTGGGTCCTGTATTAATTTATTTTTAATAGCGAAGTCGAGTAACATCGACAAAGTTTCAGCATTCGTTAAATCAAATCCTTGTTTTTCACCTGGCATCGGCTGTGCAATTAGTGATCGTAATAAAACTTCATTAGCTTCCTTTTGATAGCCTTTAGTTGATGCATACATGAAAAATTCTAGTATAGTATCTGAATCAATATTATGATAATCAAAGTCTTTTATAAAGGAATTTAATAGTCTAGAAACTTGAGGATCTCTTTTTAAATTATTTGTTGCACTCGCTTCAAGGTCTTCTTTAAAGATTTCGAGTATTTTTCCAGTAGGAATATAATCAGAATTTCTATTTGCATCTATGGCATTAGGCTCATCATCATTTGAGCTTGAATTTCTTAAGGTGTTGATTGCTAAATCTAATTTAGGTGAATGAACCCAATCAAATTTCTTTTTTAGGCTCATTGTTATTTTATCTATGCGTTCAAGGACTTTTAGACTTAATTCATTTAAACCTATTTTTGCTAGAATGTTTGACAGTTCAACTGATTTGTTTATTGTTAGTTGATCTTTATCATAATCTTCATAATCTTCTGTACTGTAGGAGTGTGCATATGAATCATTGACTACTTCATCACTCCCTGTGTTGTTAGAAGCTAAAGAAATATTACCACCCGAAGTATCATATTCATCATACATTTCATCATCATACGCCCCAATATCTTCAAGCCATTGTAAGGTTTTGTGATGCTCATTAAACATTGCTTTTTTAATACTATAAAATGCTTGAAATTTACCATTAGGTGTTCTCAAGAATTCTAGTAATGCTTTATGTTTTTCGGGCTTAATTTTCTTGAAAAATTTTGTTAATCTATCTAGATTTGAATCATTAGCTCTTAGTGCTTTTATAGTTAATTTATTAAGTCTAGGTATCCGCTCTTTACTGAGTGTAAATCTCTTCGGAGCGAAGATAATATTTTTAAATACAAACTTATTTGATTCTGGATTCTTTTTTGATTCTGGATTTTCTATAAATTGACCATAAGAATAGTTATTTGGAGAGTAAAGATTAAATCTAGTACCTGTCTTTATATTTAGATAATTTAATATCCTAGGGGCGATTCTTGTTATATAACTATCTTTGCTCACTTGTTTTAAATAATATTATCTTATTTGTGTATTGAAGGGGGTACTTGTATATTAAATATTATTCATAAGCCTAATAAAAATATCTTTCTCAAAAGCTTTTTTTTCTATTTCAGCTGAATATTGATCATTAATTAATTGCATGCTTTCAGATATTTTTGTTAGAGTAACTGGATCTAAATCTTTTTTAGAAAGTTCTGTCATAAATTTGTCTAAAAGAGGAGTATCAACTATTTTTGAAATGGTGTTAAGAAAGCTCTGATTTTCATAATTCTCTTTAGAAAGTTCTAGGAAAGCTGAAACTAAATCATAAGCATTGTATTTTTCTTTGAAAACTTGGCACTCACCTTGTTCAATAAAATTAGACTCGACTCCTTTTATAAGCATCGCACTTAGAGATTTCAAATTATGTACATTGGTACTTGTGTCTAAAACACTTTTTTTAAAAGCATTTATAAAATCTTCTTTTAAAGGATTATTATTGAGTTGATCAAAATATTGATCTAAATTATATTGAAACAGTAAATTCTGAATAAATGGTGGATACCTAGAATTTCTGAGAAGGTTTGCCCACTCAGTAAATGCTTCATCATATTTCTCATTTATTATATTTTCATAGATTTTAAAAATTGGGAAATGAACTGGTGGTTCGATTCCTCCTTCTTCAAAAAACTTATTTTCTACACTAAAACCATATAGCCCTAAGAGATCATCTAAAGTTTTTGGGAGATTATTTCCAAAGCTACGTAGCTGAGAAGTATCATTAAGCTTTTTAAACATGTTTTGAAGGATTGTTTTTGCAGCCTCATCAAAGCCTGAATCTATGAGTAAAAGGTAATCTTTAGTAAAAGTATCTGAGTCTGTGTAATCAAAAACTTGAACTAACTTGTTCAGACTTTGTCTAAGACCATGACTTACTGCATTTGCAGGGCTTATTTCACCATCTGTATCTTTATCTCCAGAATTAGTATGGTTGGGATCATTATATATCCTCTGAAATTCATTGATAGCTGCTTGAGAAGAAAGTTTTGACTTTTTCACAGTATTTGCAAAGCTCCTATTTTCTAGAAATAGTGTAAGTAAAATTTGGGGATCAAACTCTTTAACTTTAGTTTCTGAATTCTTAGGATCTAATTTTAGTGAAAGATAATCATTTATAAATTCATTGAAATTATTTGCATGATTTTCTTTTAAATAACCAAGGTAATCTATTAATTTATTTTTGTCTCCTTCACTTCTAGACATTTCACGAAGAAAGTGATTAGTTATTTTTTTAATTTCAGGACTATTAAATGTTTTTTCATGTTTTTCATCTAGTGCTTTGTAACGCTGTTCACTGTCTAAAATAACATCTAACATTGCTAAGTATTTTTCAGATAATTCATTCTCGAGTAGTTTTTTAGTATTAGCAATTTTTATGAAGTCTCTATAGGGTTCTATTAAATCTTCTATTGTATCTGCTTCTATTCCTTTGAACATTTTTTCAAAGTTATCATGCCTTTTCATTTTTTCTATGAAACTATTTATATAATTTATTACTGCAAACTCACTTATTGTTTCGCTTGATCCAGCTTTTAATTCATAGAGATTGTCCTGAATAGAATTTGATAGGTAGTGAGTATTAAAGTTTGAGCTTGGTTTCTTAGTTCGTGATTGTGGGTTCTCTAGTGTCATCCCTCTTAGTGCACGCTCTATTTGATTTATTGCAGCTTTCCTATTTGATTTATTGCTATGAGCATTAATTCTCTTGTTTATCCATTCTCTTCTTTTTCTGATTTTTTCTTGGATTATTTTATTTTTTATAGGGTCTTCTTCTCCAGTAGTTTTTATTTTTTTTATCGAGTTTAATATCCTTTCCCCAGGGACATAGTATTGAAATTTTCTAGTAGGATCTGTATTTGAGCTATGCTCAAACCTACGAAACATCGGGTTAAAACGAGTACTTAGTTTTCTTGAAGGCATTATTAATTTAGATTTAATAATAGTGATAGCATATATAGATTATTTTGTGACGAATTTAATCTATATATGAGAGCATTTTTATTTAAATCTATCTTTGCTATATAATATGAATGTGCTTAATAATCGCCGCTTTCAAAGAGCATTAGTACTTTTCGGGCTTAGCGCCCTCATATTCCTTTTGTGGACCAAGCCAAGCTTAGAGACTTATATTAATCAAAGCCGTGAAATTAAGCAATTCCGTGCACTTTTAGGTGACCCAAAGGCAGATCAACGTGAAATCCATGAGTATGGTGAGATGATAAAAGTTCTCGAAACTGAAATTCAGAATCTTAATGAACAAATCCCGAAAAGTGAAAACCGTGGTTTTCTAATTCGAGATCTGGAGAATTTGGCTAAAGATCAGAACATTGATTTGTTAAATTTTATGCCGAAAGAAGCTGTACCAGTTAATTTTCAGGGGCTGGAAATTGATAGGCGATTAAAGAATCGTTATTCTAAAAACCGTAAACAGTTATTAAATGAAAGTTTTTTTGAAGCTAAGGTCTTGAAAACCACTATTAATATTGATTCTAAAGGTAAATTTGAAGATTACTTAGCATTTTTCCAGAAATTAAATCAATACTATAGAGCTGTAGAGGTTAGTGACTTAGTTATTAGTCGTGATGGTGAAAAGTCAGAGTTAGGGGAAGATCCACGTTTTGCTGTGAAGCGTAAGCGTGGTAAGACTATGAAAGAGAAGAAGTCACCTATGCTAAATGTTGCTTTTACATTGCAGGCTTATACTTCATTAGAAAGGTAAAAGAGATTTGCTTTTGCTAAAATAGCTTTGATATGGAAAAAATTAAAGCAGCCCGTGGTACTAAAGATATACTTGCTGATGATTCGAAAATATTTCAATTAATCGAGGATACTGCTATTGCACATTTCTCTCAGGCTGCCTTTGGAGAGATTCGTACCCCTATTTTTGAGCATACTCAGTTATTCTCTCGTGCTGTAGGAGAGTCAAGTGACATCGTAAATAAAGAAATGTATACCTTTAATGATAGAAGTGATAGGTCTATTACACTTCGTCCTGAAGGTACTGCTGGAGTGGTTCGTGCTTATATCGAAAATGCTTTAGATAGATCGGCTAAGCCTCAAAGATTATGGTATCGAGGTCCTATGTTTCGTTATGAACGTCCTCAGACAGGACGTTTTCGTCAGTTTAATCAGATAGGTATAGAAGCTTTTGGTTTACCTGCTCCTTACCTGGACCTAGAAGTAATTCAGCTCGCTTACAGTTTTTTGAAGAAATTAGGTTTGAAAGATTTAACACTGTATATAAACTCTTTAGGTAATGAAAATTCGCGTAAGCAGTATCAGAAAAATCTTTTGGCATTTCTTGATCAGCATAGAGATGAAGTGTGTGAAGACTGTCAGAGACGCATTGATCAAAACCCATTGAGGGTTTTAGACTGTAAAGTTCCTGAAGATCAGGAGCTTTATAAAAATGCACCTCTTATAAAAGATTCTTTTGATGAAGAGTCACTAAAAGTTTGGGAAGAAGTTAAGGAGGGTCTAAAAGCTTTAGAAATCAATTACGTGGAAGATTCTAACTTAGTTCGTGGTTTAGATTATTATAGTCACTGTGTTTTTGAGTTTAAAACTGAGGATAAAGGTCTTGGGCAGCAGAGTACTGTTCTAGCAGGTGGACGCTATGATAAATTAGTAGAGCAGTTAGGCGGTGGAGAAACCCCAGCCGTAGGCTGGGCTTTAGGTATGGAGCGCTTAGCTTACCTTATCGAACAAAATTCATCTCATGAAATAACTGAAAAAAATCATATCTATATTATTTGTGATGATACTATTGAGGCTTTAAAATTATCGAGTAAATTACGTCAGGATCTACCTGTAGATTTCACTGTTGAATTTGATTTTGATTCAGTGAAAATAGGCAAACAGATTAATAAAGCCCTTAAAAGAACAGCAGATTACGCTTTGTTTTATTTAGGTGACGAAAGAGAATCTGGAACCTTTAAGTTAAAAGATTTCGATCTTGAGGAAGAAGAATCTATAGGTTCTTATGAAGAACTCTTAACGAAACTTACGAGTCAGGCTAATATATCTAAAGGAATACTAAATGTCTAATATCGAATTTAAAGATAAATTTTTATGCGCAATCTGCTATTTAGGTTCATTTATTCCTTTGCTCGCTTGGTTTCCATTGATTTGGTTAGTAATAAATAACGTAAGAAAAGTTTATGTAAAAGAATTTGTTCGTTATCACTGTTATCAGTCGATTTTATTTAATATGATAATTCTTTTTTTACCAAGTCTATTTCGCTTATTAACTGACTTTTTAATTAACTTACTTGATTTAATGGTTATATTTGCTAATACTATAGTTTTAATAAAAGCTTTACAGGGATTTGTTTTGAAAATTTACTTCTTTGCTATCCCTATACTTTCTTTGTATGCTGTGATTTGGACTTTTAGAGGAAAGTATACTTATTTACCTCCGATTTCGCAGGCTGTGAATTCTTTGTTGCGTTAGCTAAAAAGCGGAATTAATTATCAGAATTATTCCTTAGAAACTTTTTATCTTCTTCAAAGTTTTTCTTTGCGTCATGCAGAACAAATTTTCCAATGGCAATGAGTAATCCCCCCATCATTGTCTCATTCATACTCTATCTTCTTTTGTATTTTTAAGGCTTCTGTTAGCTTCGTTAATTATATTGTAAGCGAGAATTAGTAGTCCGAGAGAAATTACAATAGTAAGTAGGCTAAAGAAGGAGTTGTTATCCCAATCTCCAAAAAGTATATTAATGGCACACTTACCAAATGGTATTGTTAAAGGTGGAATCTCTAGCTACCCCAAAAATTCTGAAGGAAGGACTTATTCGGATTTAATCTACCGTTAAGTTTTTTCCACTTATAGTGGTCGTACATGATTGATAATGGAAAAGAAAGTATCACTGTCGTTAATAGAATCGTCCCAAAGATTGTCATTATAGTTTTTTCAATTCCCATGTTTATATTGTTCCTCCTCATGGATGATTTGTAAAGATCTGTTTAATGTTATGAAGCCAATCATAGACAGTGTAATCGTTATAGTTCCCTCTATGCTAAAGATTAAATCAAAAAATGTGATTTTTCTTTGAATAAAAAGGATGAAGTTTATTCCTAAAACTCTCTGCTCTAAATCCAACTGATTTTCTGACTTTCACCTAAATAATCATGCAAAATCTAGCGTGAAATTTTTAGGGGTCAAAATTCCGCAAAGCGGAAACCCAAACAAAATGTGTAAGCTCACATGGTGAAACTAAGCTGAGAAGAAGTTTTCGAGGAAAGATTTATTCGGGTCGAGTTTACCTTTTGCCTTGTTTCCCGTATAATTCATTGAAAATGGGAAAAGAAGAATTATCGTAATACCTAAATAAATAAGCACATGATAAATTATATTTTCTAATTCAGTCATCTATTTTCCTTTTGTCAAGCTTAATT
>CALBDR010000189.1 GCA_937927525.1 uncultured Candidatus Melainabacteria bacterium | reverse complement strand
ATTTTCTTTCGAGTTAAGTTTTTCTGTCGAAGAAAATCATGAATTTCATTTTTAAAATCATAAAGTGACTCTAAACCAGGCTTAGACTTTAAATATTTTCTAAATTTAAGCTCCTGAATCTCGGTTAATTTACTATGATGCCGCCTGAAAAGAGAAACTAAACCTCTTTTCCCTCTTCCAGAGGGATCTAAATATTTCAAAACTTCAACAAACTTCTGTATGGCAAGCCTAACAACATGAAATCTATCAGTAACAATCTTAGCCCATGGAATATATTTCTGAATTAAATCCCTGTAACTGCTAGAAAGATCCATTACCACGATTTTAGTCCACTTTAATCTGCAATAAAATCTAATATCAGTGCATAATGTACTTAGAATAGATGAGTCCTACTGTATTTAAATACAAAAATTACAGATTTTTCTTTTTTTCAAGAGAAGAGGCTCGTATGCATGTTCATATAACATGTCCTGATGGGGAAGCCAAATTTTGGCTTGAGCCAATTATTGCTCTTGCAAATCATTATAAATTAACAGAAAAACAACTCAAGGAAATACAAGCAATAATAGAGGAGCGTAAAGATGAAATCAAAAATGAATGGCAACGACACTTTGGAAGTTGAAGTACAAAACATTTCAATACATGGCTTATGGTTATTTTTAAAAGACGCTGAGTATTTCTTACCATTTGAAGAATTTCCTTGGTTTAAAGAAGCAAAAATTGAAGATATACATCAGGTGGAATTAAATCATGGACATCATTTACATTGGTCTAAATTAGATATTGACTTGGAATTAGAATCTCTGAAACATCCTGAAAATTATCCAAAAATTTATAAGTAAATCACCCAATCTCCAGCTTGCTACCCAAAAGCTTATACTCCCCAACCTCAAACTCAGTTCTGATATAGTCCACTAGGTGGTGACATTTTTTGTCAATTATTTCCTTTGCTTGAGGGAGAGCCCAATTCAGCTAAAGCTGAAGCCACTTCCCTCATATTCTCTACAGATGTCACAGCTGGGGTAATTCTTAATAAATTACTGATAGTCGAAGCGTAGATACCATTTTTATCAATTAACTCACACTGAGCTTTCTTTGCAGCATCTTCATCTTTAAATTCAAAAACTGTAAAATAAGGTAAGGTCTTTTTGATACTTAGTTAAAATACCTTGTTCCCCATCAGGTTTAGGTTCATTTTCCTTTTTTAAAACAGCTTTTAAAATAGCTTGAGAAAATGTACTAACACCACTTACAGTCGTTCTAACAGCACCACCTATATAGCCTTTAAAATTATCTACAAGATCTTTATTAGCAGAAACAATAACATTAGAACCTAATCTTAAAAAGTCCAAAAAATGGTCCCATCTTCGATGCACTATTAGCGATAATGACATTAAAGTTCTTACCTTCCATCACTTTCATCAAGCTAGGGAGTTCTGTAACTATGTCTTTTTCAACTTCACCATTAGCTAGAGTTAACTCTCTATAAGCAGTATCATTGATGAAATTAATGTTTTCATCATCTTGTAATTTTAATTCTACAAAGGCATCACGTAAATTATTTAATTCCTTTTCATTAAAACTAATACCTTGAGGGTTAGCATTAGGGTTAACTAACAGAACATTAATAGTTTTGTGACCTTCTTTTCTAGCCTTATTAATTGTTGCTATGAAACTTTTTTTATTGAAATTGCCGTCAGAGTCTAATAAATCATATTTTTTTAACAACCCTTTCTTTGCCTGGGAGTTGTTTTATTATGCCCGCAATATTAGGCCAGACTTTTTTAGGAGTAACTATCGCCCCATCAAATTAAGCAGCAAGCTCGTTTGGTCTAGAATTATTTACAACTTCCTTAATAACTTCCCTAAAAGGCTCAAAACCAAAAATCTCCCCCTTTGTGTAATCAGGTGCATTTTCTCTAATAATTTTGTTAATAGCTAATGGCATAAGGATAAAAACCAGCGACAAATTCGATCTAAGTTCGCCAATTTGTTTAAAATAACAGAATATTAAAAAGGTGTAAAGATTTAATTCCATTTACTCTCTTTTCTTATTGCTTTATGAAGCTTCATAAGTCTCTCATTAGTTCCATAGTTCATTGAGTAGAATTCAGAAAACGAAGATCCTTCCCCAAAAGATAATAAGGAATAGATTCTAAAATAAATTACCAGAAAAATTGAATATCATTTACAAAATCTCCTGCTTAGTCATACAGTGAATGGACCCACCTTCTTGAATTAAAAGTGAAGAATCAAAACCTATAATATCTCTTTCTGGAAATAGTTCTTCGAAAATCTCTAAAGTATCTTTGTCTTGTGAACAATTATATATAGGAACTATAATTGCTCCATTAAGAAAAATAAAATTAACATAAGAATAAGCAAGCTTTGCATCTAAAAAGCCTTCAGGCTCTGGAATTGGGATTTTTTTAATCTCAAAATCTCCTAATTCAGATTTATAGTCTAACAAAGCCCGATAGTTCTTCTGAGAGATTTGATAATTAGGACTCTCTGGATTCTCAGTATATGAAAGTATAATTTGATTATTCGAAATAAACCTAGCAGTATTATCGATATGTCCATCTGTGTGATCATGAGCTAAGCCTTTATCTAACCATAAAACCTTTTCAATACCTAGTGATTCTTTAACCATAAGTTCAAACTCATATTCAGTAAAATTTTGATTTCGATTAGGATTTAAAACACATTCACGAGTAGTAATTAATTTCTTATCAGAACTATAATCTATAGCTCCTCCTTCCAGGATTTGAAAATATGCATTGAATGCTAATTTTTGATTCATTGAAATAGCTGCAGGAACTTCATTATCACTGTCATACGGTGGAAACTTCCCACCCCAAGCATTGAAAACAAAATCAGCTATTACTTTTTCTTTCTTCGAATCACTTTCTTTATAAAGAAAAATAGGACCATAATCTCTAATCCAAATATCATTATTCGCAATTACTAAAGAATGTAGTTTGAATTTTTTATCAGCAAAAGCTGCCAATTTATCAATCACTGACATCATTAGAGCTTCATTATTAAAAATCAATTTCACATCTTGATAATCGAGACAAATATTTATTAATCGGAAATAAAAATCTTGAATGGCTTCAAGCCCAGTATTAAATTTGCTTTTATCAAAATCAATCTTTAACCAGTTTTGATTATGAGGAAAAGCTAGCCAGATAGCTGATTGTTTCTCCCATTCCCCTACTACTCCATCCATAAATTAGTTATGTCTCCATAAACATCAACTCTTCTATCTCTAAAATAAGGCCAGGTTCTACGTGCATCTTCTATTTTATCTAAGTCTAAATCAACTATCGATAATGTTTCTTCAGTAGAGTCTCTATGAATGACTTTCCCATAAGGATCTATACAAAAAGAATTACCCCAAAAATTAAGATGTCCCTCCTGCCCGACTCTATTAACAGCAATCACATAAACATTATTCGCGATGGCGTGCGCACGCATGATGGAAAACCAGGCCTCGAGCTGATCTTCATAGATACTTTCGGGTTCATTACTATCCCAGCCAATCGCAGTAGGATAGATGAGGATATTCGCTCCTTTTAGAGCTGTAATCCTAGCAGCTTCAGGGAACCACTGGTCCCAGCAAATCAAAGTACCTAATCTTATATTTTCTTGCACGATACCGTCACTCAGTCGGCCAGCGCTAAGTAAATCAGCTACCTGAAAACCCAGATCTCCAGGCCTGAAATAATATTTCTCATAGAAACCCGGATCATCCGGGATATGCATTTTCCTGTAGTGATTTAGTATTTCACCCTGAGAATCAATCACATAGAGACTATTAAAGAAAAGCCCAGAAGAAACTTTCTCGAAGAATGGAAAAACTATAGCTAGCTTTAATTCCTTAGCTAAATTTTGAAAAGTATTAATTTCAGCTGCATCTTTTGAAAAAGCTAAATCAAAATTTTCTGGCTTCTCTGCTACAGGAAAATAATCCGTTAAAAAAAGCTCTGGCAATATAACTAAATCAAGCTTCTCTGAAGCCGAGTTCTGCTCCGTATTCAGTGCATAAATTTTTTTCTGATAGTATTCAAGGTTTGCCGCTATAGAACCTTGCGACTTTCCTTGTATCCAGGCTACTTTAATCATAAAATAGATATTTTAACTTTTTTTAAATATTTACTTGCAAAATAATTGTGAATATTGCATAATATCTTGAAATCTTAACAATTCAAAAAGAGGAGAAATTGAGCTGCAAAAAAGTGTGTATCTATTATTAATTTTACATTTTACGGATTCAAGATAAAGCTTTAGCGCTCAAGATTTGAAATAATGTTAATAATAACTTCGAATAAAACAACAAGAGAAAGAAAAGCAAGTCAAGGTATTGCTCGTGACGCGTAGCCCCGCGCTGGAAGTACTAGTCAACCTAAAACTAAATCACCAACGCCAAGGGGAGGAGAAGTCTCACATAAAGCTGAGAATGCTGAGAATCTGACCATAGATGAATTAGCAGCTTTATTGGAAGTAAATAATAATACAGCAGAGCGAAAAAAAGAAAAAAAGATTTCTAAAGCTCTTAAGATACTTAGAGGAGCTAAAGAGCCCATAGCACTCTTAAAACAAGCTTATAGCGCTATTTCAGGAAATAAATTTGATTATCTAAGTACTGAAGGTCTACAAGACTCAATACCGAGACTCTCACTGATGCTAATGATTTCAAAAAAACTTCCAGCTTCTGTCCCAGCTATCAATGATTTTAAAGATGAACTCATATACACTATAGTCAAACAAAATACTCTTAAAAACTTATTAGAGCTAGTAAGTAAGTTTGGTGATAAGTCTCAAGAAATAATTCTTGGTCAACTTAAGCAAATGAAAGAAAAAATCACACAAAATATCGCCGAGAAGCAAAGAAAAGAATTATTAGAGGATGTTTTTTCAACTTATCTCATGAATAATATTATAAATCAATTAAAGCCAGCTTCTGGATTAGCTTTAGCTATAGCTAATTTTGGTGGTGGAGGTAATAATAGTGGAAGTGATCGTATAGAATCAATCCTTGCTGTAGAAGATTTGCTTCTTAATAGGGACGACATCGAGGTTGCTGCAGTTTTGAGTAATCAAAATTCTTCTGATTTAGACAGGGTTCAAAATGAGATAATGAATTTTTTGTTTAAAAACCTTGGAAATCAGTGAACTTCCAGAGGAACAGGATTGTGGTATTGACGAACAACCACTTGACCATGTCTTCCGAGTTAATCACGAATTAAACCAACAATTATCTACCCATATCATTCCCAAACTTGAAAAAAATTAGACCAAATTCTAGCAGATGAACAATTAGCTCATCGCGCCCCTAGTCAAGCCCTAGAAGCATACAAAGACGCGCTCATATCTGCTATTAAAGAGCTAATTCCCAACAGAGAAGCTATAGGAGATTCTTTTTCTGAAGATCAAATTAGCCAAATACAAGCACTCATTGAAAATCCACATGCTTCACTTGGATAAGGGATAGTGCACCTGCAGCCTCCCTATCTAACCTTATTTTTATGCTCTGATCATTTATCGATACTTACTAGAGCTGTTTTTTTATTCATTCCCTCTCCCTCACCACAGTATGCGATATGTACGTTTTCAGCATCAGGTCCCACTCCACCGAAGATCATATCTTTTTTATCTTGCAGAGACTCTGAAGCTTGGATTCTCTTTCTCAGTGCATTCATGATAGCTAAAGATTTATAGTCGCGCTTTATAAGAGCTTTAGATTCAGCAGTAGAAATTTTTTCTAATATTTTTTCTTTAGTTTGCGTACTCTCAGAAAAGCTAGAAACTACAAAATCATTATGAGCAGCTATAGCTAGCTGATAATCACCGTTCTGCCCCGAATTTCCATAATCAAAAAAATGAGACTCAATTTTACTGCAATCATTTCCAAAAAAATAAGGGAGATTATCTTTGATTAATTCAGCAAAGCCTCCTGGCTGATTATATATAGGCTGATCTCCAGAAGGATCTCTCACAGAGACTATTTCATCCATTTGAGTAACTTTATTGCTTGCTAATAAGTCTGGGTAATCTTCGAAGAATTTATTTATCTGACTATAAATTCCATTTTCACCCGTTTGAGTGCCGCCAGCTGGCAGTATTTTCAATCCTTCAAGCATAAACACAAGAATATAATCCACTGCCGCAGCGTTTTTAGCATCCTGAGGACTATCGTAGATCTCAAGCTCTAGCTTGGGAAATTCATCAAGCCTAATAATTTCAAGAGGAGAATTAATAGTTTGTGGATTATGGGCATTTAGCAGCCAGATTAAATGCTCATTATAATTAAAAGATTCTTTACTAGACCCCCAGGTGCTAATCTTGCCCCCAAATTATTTATTCTAGATGCAGCCATAAAGAGAGGGAGTAAAAAATGCCCAGATGCTTTATTTAAATTTGCAAACGAAGCCATAAGCTATTATCTTAACAAAATTCCCGTCTTATTGACACTCCTTCAAAACAGGGTTTTTCAAGACATCCAGAGTTAAATCATTAACCAGAAAGATAAAATACATTAAAATATTCAGAAGTGGTCGCAATTAAAGAAAAAGATCTAAATAGAATTGGCTTTGTAGCCACCCTTGGCTTATTTGCCTTACTTGCTTTTATTTTCTGGCTTAAGGGTCATAACTTTAGAAAGGATAAAGTATTCACTTTCTATTTCGAAAATGTTAATGGACTTGAAGAAGGTTCTGCACTCAGATGGCGTGGTCTAAAAATAGGCTTAGTTAAAAGCATCAAACCTGTTCAAGAAAATATTAATTTAGAGGAATATCCTGCGCAGGCTATAGCTGATCTAGGAAATAAGCACCTCGAAGAAGGTAAAAAATTACTTGTTAGATCAAATATTAATGATTTGGTTTTTGCTCGTGAAAAAATCAATCAAGCTCAATTAGAGCTAGCTCTCGCTAAACTTGCCACGAAACAGCATAAAATCAAAAAAGGTAAACACATTGAAATTGAAGCTATTGTAACCACAAAAAATGTACCCATAGGTAAGATTAATCAAGTAACTATAGTGCCTTCAGGACTTATAGGTGAACAATACCTAGATCTCACTTCAGTTAAAATCGATAAAGAGTTTACAGATAGATTTAACTTCACAGAACCTAGATTCATCACCCTTGAACCTATCCGCCTCGATAGCCTCATTAGAGTTAACTTAGAGTCCTCTGAGGCAATTAAAAACCTAGCTAACAGGGTTAATGCAATATTCACTCAAAAAGACGCTGAAAATATCAAAGAACTCATAGAAGGAGCTAATGAAATTTTAGGTGATCCTGTATTTAAAACAGACTTAAAAGATTCAGCTAAGAATATCAAAGAAATTTCAAAAGATTTTAGCCTCTGGAAATTTATGTTTGGTTCAGGAAAAAACAGAGATTAAATTATTGAAATATTTGTAAGATGCTACAAGAGAATGTTAAAATAAACGATATACCAGACGAAAGTAACATAATTGAGCTTAATTTAATAAGCAAACCCAACTGGTTTTAAAACGAAATAAATTATTAAGAAATCGTCATAAAATTTTAACATTTTATACTTGTGATAACATAGTAAACTCAATGGTAAGATACCCATATTGGGGCCAGTCTGAGCATCTATGATTACTAAAAATTATTCGCGTAAAATCCCTAAGAAAAAAGCCTATGAGGGACAGAGGACGATTAAACTCCCTGATTTAACTGAAATACAAAAACAATCATTTCAACAATTCTTAATAAAAGGTCTAGCAGAAGAGTTAGAGAATTTTTCACCAGTTACTGACTATACCGGTAGATTAGAACTTTACTTTTTACATAACCACTACACTTTCGAGGAACACCAAGAGCCTAATAAAGCTAAAACTCCTATGGAAGCTAGGCTAAACGAACAAAGTTACACGAAAAAACTTTATATTAAGGTTCGTTTCGTAAATAGAGATACTGGTGAAATCAAAGAAAGTAAAATGTTCATCGGTGAGATTCCTATGATGACTGAAAGAGGGACTTTCATCGTTAATGGAGCTGAAAGAGTTGTTGTATCTCAAATCGTTAGGTCACCTGGTATCTACTATAAAAGAGATATCGAGCCTAGTGGAAAACGTGTATTTAATGCGACTTTAATACCGAATAGAGGTGCTTGGATTAAGCTAGAGACTGATATCTCTGATTACACCTATATTAAGATAGATAAAACCAGGAAAATCCCTATAACTATATTCTTAAGAGCTTTAGGCTACACAGAAGCAGAAATGAAAGATACTTTCTCTCACTATGAATTCTTAGCGAAAACATTTGAAAAAGATCCTACTCAAAATGAAGAAGAAGCTTTAATCGAACTTTACAAAAAAATGAGACCTGGTGAGCACCCATCTGTAGATGGTGCTAGACAACTTCTTGAAAGTAGATTCTTTAACCCTAAGAAGTATGACTTAGGCTTAGTAGGTCGCTATAAGCTTAATAAAAAATTAGGACCTAACGCTCCTGAAGATTTAAGAGTACTTACTAAAGAAGATTTCGTCGCTGCGATTGATTACTTAATTAAGTTAAGTTTTGACGAAGCTCAAATCGATGACATCGATCACTTAGGTAATAGAAGAGTTAGATCTGTAGGTGAATTACTCCAAAACCAATTCAGACTTGGTTTGAGTAGAATCGAAAGAATCATTAAAGAGAGAATGACTCTTCAAGAGCAGGAAGGTCTTACTCCAGCAAACTTAATTAACCCTAAACCCTTAGTTTCTGCTATTCGAGAATTCTTCGGTTCATCTCAATTATCACAGTTCATGGATCAGACTAACCCTCTAGCTGAGCTAACTCACAAACGTCGTATTTCAGCTTTAGGGCCTGGTGGTTTATCTAGAGAGAGAGCTGGTTTCGCGGTTCGTGATATTCACCCATCTCAAAACGGTAGATTATGTCCAGTAGAGACTCCAGAGGGTCCTAACGCTGGTTTAATCGGTAGTTTAGCTTCACATGCAAGAATCAATGAATTTGGTTTTATTGAAACCCCTTATAGAACAGTAGTTGATGGTGTAGTAACTAATGAAGTTAAATACTACACAGCGAATGATGAGGATAACCTGAAGGTAGCTACAGGTGATACACCTACTACAGTTGAAGGCATCTTTAAAAATGATTCAGTTCCTGTTAAATATAAAAACGAATTCATCGAGACCAGGGGTGAAGATGTTGACTTAGTTGGTGTTTCTCCCATTCAAATCGTATCTATCGGAACATCTTTAATCCCATTCTTGGAACATGATGACGCGAATAGAGCTCTTATGGGATCAAACATGCAACGTCAAGCTGTACCTTTACTTAAAGCAGAAAGAACTTTAGTAGGTACTGGTATTGAAGGTCAAGTAGCTAGAGATAGTGGAATGGTTGTTATCTCAGATCACGACGGTGTTGTAGACTATGTAGATTCTAAAAAAATCACTATTAAATTTAACGATACTAGCTTAGGTTCTAAAACTTATGAACTTCTTAAGTACATGAGATCTAACCAAGACACTTGTCTTAATCAGACCCCTATCGTAAAAATGCATCAAGAAGTAAAAGCTGGTCAGGCACTGACCGACGGTGCTGCAACTTGTGAAGGCGAACTTGCACTAGGTAAAAACTTACTAGTAGCATTCATGCCTTGGGAAGGATATAACTTTGAGGATGCGGTTTTAATTTCACAAAGATTAGTTAGAGACGATATTTACACTTCAATTCACATCGAAAAGTATGAAATCGATGCTAGACAAACTAAACTTGGTGCTGAGGAAATCACTAGAGAACTTCCTAACATAAGTGAAGATGCTCTTAAACACTTGGATGAAAATGGTATTGTTCGTATCGGTGCGATGGTTAAAGAAAACGACATCTTAGTCGGTAAGATTACTCCCAAGGGTGAATCTGATAACCCTCCTGAAGAAAGATTATTAAGAGCTATCTTCGGTGAGAAAGCAAGAGACGTAAAAGATAACTCATTAAGAGTTCCTCACGGTGAGAAGGGTAGAGTTATCGCAGTCAGAGTTTACGATAGAGAAAAAGGTGATGAATTACCTCCAGTATCAAATAAAATCGTAAGAGTATTTATAGCCCAGAAAAGAAGAATCTCTGTAGGGGATAAGGTTGCGGGACGTCACGGTAACAAAGGTATCATTTCTAGAATTCTTCCTATCGAAGATATGCCTCACTTACCAGATGGTACTCCAGTAGATGTTGTTCTTAATCCACTTGGTGTTCCTTCTCGTATGAACGTAGGGCAAATTTACGAGTGTATCTTAGGTATGGCAGCGACTATCCTTGATCATGCTTACGAAGTTCCTTCATTTGATGAAGTTTTCGGAGAAGGTGCTTCTGATAACTTAATCATCGATGAAGTCGAAAAAGCTAGAGCTGCTAAAGACGGAAAACATTCTTGGTTAAATACTAACGGAAAAGTAAAACTTATCGATGGTAGAACTGGTGAATACTTTGATAACCCTGTATTAGTCGGTGTTATGTACATTCTGAAGCTGGTTCACTTAGTTGACGATAAGATTCATGCTAGATCTACTGGACCTTACAGTTTAGTTACTCAACAACCACTTGGTGGTAAAGCACAGTTTGGTGGTCAGAGACTCGGTGAAATGGAGTGTTGGGCACTTGAAGCATATGGTGCGTCTTATACACTTCAAGAAATGCTAACGCGTAAATCTGATGACGTTGTAGGTCGTGCGAAAGCTTATGAAGCTATCGTTAAAGGTGAAAACATAACTCCAGCTGGTGTACCTGAATCATTCAAAGTATTACTGAAAGAACTTCAATCTATCGGTCTTGATATTCATGCTCAAAAATCAGTGAAGAACAAAGAAGGCGACTCAGTTTTAGAAGAAATTAACCTAGATGCTGATTCTACATTTGATTTCATGAAAACTAAAAATCATTTACCAAGATTAGATGATGCGATTAATGACTTAAACTCTGCTGATAAAGCAGAAGCTGTTAAGTTAGAAACGAAAACAGGGTTTACTTTCAATTAATTGAATAAAGGATTTAATAATGTCTGACGATATCAACAACGAACTAGTAGATGATTTAGGTATAGCTTCAATTGAAGCTCTTGAAAGAGATATAGATGCTCAAGAGATTCAAGAAATCGCTAAGAATAGCTTAATAGCTGATAACGATCTGTTTGATAACATCAAAATCCAAATCTCTTCTCCAGCTAGAATCTTAAGCTGGTCATATGGTGAGGTTACTAAACCTGAAACCATTAACTACAGAACACTTAAGCCTGAAAAAGATGGTCTTTTCTGCGAAAAGATTTTTGGACCTGTTAAGGACTGGGAATGTGCTTGTGGTAAGTACAAAAGAATCAGACACAAAGGTATCGTTTGTGAAAGATGTGGAGTTGAAGTTACTGAATCTAAAGTAAGAAGACAGAGAATGGGAGCTATCACTTTAGCTGCACCTGTTTCTCACATCTGGTTCCTAAAAGGAATTCCTAGTTACTTAAGTTTACTTTTAGATGTAACTCTAAAAGATCTTGAGCAAGTAGTTTACTTTAACTCTTACCTAGTAATAGATCCAGGTAATGTAGAAAACATCAAGAAAAATCAAATCATTAGTGAGGAAGAATATGAACAACTTCTTGATGATGAGAATGCTCAGTTTGAAGTGGGTATAGGTGCTGAAGCATTATTGCTTCTTTTAGAAGATTTGGCTCAGCCTAAGTATGAGTATCCTAATGCTAGTAACAGAACTGAGAGGGGTGAACTTTACAGCCTTCCAGGCTTAGAGGAGCTTAGAGATAACCTTAAAGCTGAACTAGCTGAAGTAGGTGGTTCACAACAAAAAAGAATTAAATGCGTTAAAAGATTAAGATTAGTTCAATCACTACTTAACTCTAAGACTGATCCAGGTTGGATGATTATGGATGTACTTCCTATCTGTCCTCCAGATCTAAGACCTATGGTTCAATTAGATGGTGGTAGATTTGCAACATCTGACTTAAATGATTTATACAGAAGAGTTATTAACAGAAATAGTCGTTTAGCTCGTCTTATCGATATGGGTGCTCCTGAAATCATTATCAGAAACGAAAAGAGAATGCTTCAGGAAGCTGTTGATGCTTTAATCGATAACGGTAGAAGAGGTAGAGTAGTTACTGGTACTAACGGTAGACCACTCAAATCACTTTCTAATATTATCGAAGGTAAGCAAGGTAGATTCCGTCAAAACTTACTTGGTAAGCGTGTTGACTACTCTGGTCGTTCAGTTATCGTTGTAGGTCCTTCATTGAAATTACACCAGTGTGGTTTACCTCGTGAAATGGCAATTGAATTATTCAAACCATTTGTAATCAATAAACTTATAGATAGACAGATTTGTCAAAACATTAAAGCTTCTAAGAAGCTTATCGAAAAAGGTTCTCCAATAGTTTGGAACATTTTAAAAGAAGTAGTAAACGGTCACCCTATCTTACTTAACCGTGCACCTACGCTTCACAGATTAGGTATCCAAGCATTTGAACCAGTAATCGTTGAAGGTAGAGCGATTAGACTTCACCCTCTAGTTTGTTCAGCGTTTAACGCTGACTTTGATGGTGACCAAATGGCAGTTCACGTTCCATTAAGTGTTGAAGCTCAAACTGAAGCTAGAACACTTATCATGGCTAACACGAACATTCTTTCACCAGCAACTGGTAAACCGATTGTTACTCCTACACAGGATATGATTCTTGGTATTTATTACCTAACTATTGATAAGCCTAACTCTAGTGATCCTAAAGAGTATAAAGGTGCTGGTATGTTCTTCTCAAGCGAAGAAGAAGCTATAACAGCTTTCCACACTAATAAAGTTGATATGTTCGCAAAAGTTAAATTAAGGACATCTCATACTGAATCAGGTAACACGGAGATTATCGAAACTACACTAGGAAGAATTATTTTCAACAAAACAATCTTCGATTCAATTGAAAAAGATATCGTATCAGTTTAGAAAAAGGGTTAATGAGCAAAATGCAAAATATTACTGACAGACCAACATCAACAAAAACAATCAGAGAGAAGCAAATACCGACTTTCATCAATCAAGTTGTTGATAAGAAAAGGCTTAGTAAATTAATAGCTAACGTCTACGAGAACTTTGGTAACGACGTTACTTCAGTCTTAGCTAACAACATGAAGGATTTAGGATTCAAGTACGCTACGCAGGCAGCTGTAACTATCAGTATTGCAGACTTAACAATCCCACCTAAAAAGAAAGAATTAGTTAGCAATGCAGAAGCTGAGCTTGCTGAAACATCTGAAAGATTTGAAAAAGGTCAGATTACAGAAGTTGAGCGTTATAACAAGGTAATTGATACATGGGCTGAAACTAACGAAAAAGTTACAGAAGCTGTAGTAGAACACTTTGATAGATTAAATCCAGTATACATGATGGCTTTCTCTGGAGCGAGAGGTAACGTTTCTCAGGTAAGACAGTTAGTAGGTATGAGGGGGTTGATGGCAAACTCTGAAGGTAAGATTATTGACTTACCTATTAAATCAAACTTTAAAGAAGGTCTAACCGTTTCTGAGTACGTGATTTCAGCATTCGGAGCTAGAAAAGGTCTTGTAGATACAGCCCTTAAGACAGCTGACTCTGGTTACCTTACTAGAAGATTAGTTGACGTAGCTCAAGATGTAATTATCAGGACAGAAGATTGTGGTACTGAGAACTATATCGAAGTTAAACCACTTTATGACGGTGACACTGAAGTAGTAAGTCTCGATGTACGTGTTATCGGTAGAAGAACTGCTGAAGATGTTACCGATAGTGAAACTGGTGAAGTAATAGTTGCCAAAGGTGATATGATCGATAGAACTTCTGCTGAGAAGATTAAAAAAGCTGGACTTAAGAGCATTAAAATCCGTTCAGTTCTTACTTGTGAAGCTAAATATGGTGTTTGTAAAAAATGTTATGGCTGGTCTACTACTGATAACAAACCTGTCAACCTAGGCGAAGCTATTGGTATCATTGCCGCTCAATCAATCGGTGAGCCTGGAACACAATTAACTATGAGAACCTTCCACACAGGTGGTGCGGTATCTGGTCACGGTAAAACGAAAGAACTTTACCATGCGCCTGCAGCTGGAAAAGTTGACTACGACATGGATGTACGTGAACTAAGAACTAAGTATGGTGATGTTGTATACCAAACAGCTTCAGCTGGAGTTCTTAAAGTAGGATCTAAAAAAATAGACTTACCTGCTGGTGCAAGTTTGTATGTTCAAAACGGTACAGAAGTAATAGCTGAACAAGTTTTAGGTGAAGCCCCTGATACTAGTAAGAAGAAAATCTTAACAGAAAGAGCTTCTAAAGACGTTATTACTATGCAGTCTGGTCGTGTAGTATTTAAAGATTTCGGTATTGATGAAACTAAAGACAGACAAGGAAACATTTCTAAACTGGCAAATAAACAAGGTACTATCTGGGTTGAAGCAGGTAACGTTGTTTCACTTCCTAGTGGAAGTAAAATTTGTGTAGAAGATGGATCACACGTAAACTCTGGTGACACATTATCAGAAACTACTATTAAAGCACTTCATGGTGGTGAAATCAGATACGGTGCTGACATCATAGTTGAAGAAGCTGAAATCGGTTCTAGAAAAGTAAATAAACTTGCTAGAGGTAGATTGATCAATGTTATTAACGCTTCTATCGGCTCATCTAACGCTAAATTACAACAAAACCAACAAGGTAACATGTGGAACCTAGATACTGAAAAGTATGTTCTTAAAGTTGTAAATGGTGAGTCTATCGAAAGTGGAAAAATCTTAGCCGAGTTAGTTGATGATGAATTAACTCCATTACTTCCATGTTCTGGTGAAATTCGTTACGATGACTTAGAAATCGATGATAGAAAAATCGTAACTAAGCATGGACGAATCATATTCATTCCAGAAGAAATTCACACATTATCAAAAGATTCTAGTTTAGTGATGGTTGAGACTGGAACTCATGTAGAAGCTGGTACTGAAGTAGTTAAAGATGTTTACGCTAATATCGATGGTATCGTAAGAGTTACTGTTGAAAATAATATTGTTCATGAAGTAACTATTACGCCTGGTGAGTTATATGAGATTGATGATCCTACTTTACTTAAATATGCTGACGGTGACATCGTTAAAGAAGGCATCGAAGTTATGCCTGGAATTAAGACTAAACATCCAAGCATGATCACTTTATTTGCTAACGAAGACACTGGTGAAGCGAAATTACTTCTAAGAGATGTTCAGTTATATGACATAACACCTAGAGAAGTTGATTTCACTGCTGAAACCACAGATGGTTCTATTAACATTTTCCCTGTAACTCAAATGAACTTCAGAGATGGTGATAAAGTAAGAAACTTCAATGGTGGCCCACTTACTAAAACTAGCTTAATCTTAGCTTGTGAAGATCAGTACGCTGAAACTAAAGGTGTAGTTGAGTTTGACGAAGAAGAATTAAACATTATCTTTCAGGAAAACATTATCCTTAGATCTGAAAGAACAGCATCTACTATTACTGAAATTTTAGTTGCTCCTGGTGATTTTGTGAACCCTGGTCAGTCAGTTGCAAAAGTTCAATCTATTGCACAAACCTCGGGTCAAGTATTCGCTGCGAAGAATGATAAAGGTAGAATCTTAATTCTTGATGATTCTGCTACATTTACTATCACTACTAAAAACGCTCCTAAGCTTGCAGTAGATGATTATGTTCTTAAAGGTGATGCTATAGCTGGTTCTGAGCCATTAGAAGAAGCTGGTATTGTTTCTGAAATTAATGGTAAAGAAATATTAATCAGAAAAGCAAGACCATTCCTTGTTAGCCCTGGTACTCACTTACACGTAGACGATAACTCTCTTGTGCAGCAAGGTGACCAGTTAGCGACTATCATCTACGAAAAAATCAAAACTGGTGACATCGTTCAGGGTCTTCCTAAAGTTGAGGAATTGCTTGAAGGTAGAAAACCTAAAGAGCCAGGAATCTTAACTGACACTGCGGGTAAAGTTGAAATTGTAAATGAAGATGGTGGTGAGTCTGTATTCATTAACACTGGTGAAGAAAGAAAAGAATTTGTAATCCCTGTCGGACAGAACATTATTGTAAATGAAGGTGATGTGCTAGAAGTTGGTGATCAATTAACAGACGGTCAACCTAACCCACACGATTTACTTGAGTATAAAGGTGTTGAGAGATTACAACAATTCCTAGTAGATGAAGTACAGTCAGTATACGTATCTCAGGGTGTTGAAATTGCGAACAAACACATTGAGACTATAGTAAGACAAATGACTAGAAAAGTTAGAATTGATGATCCAGGTGATACTGAACTTCTTCAAGGAGAACTTCATGATATTAACTACGTAAGAACTATCAATTCTGAGGCAGAGAAAGAAGGAAAAATCACTGCTAGTTATAAGTTTGTTCTTTTAGGTCTTACTAAAGCATCATTAAACACAGAAAGCTTTATCTCAGCAGCTTCCTTCCAGGAAACTACTAGAATTCTTGCTGAAGCAGCGATTAAAGGTAAAACTGACTGGTTACATGGTCTTAAAGAAAACGTTATCATCGGTAGACTTATTCCTTCTGGAACTGGTTTTGATGATGAAGTTGATAGTGAGCAAAGCTTAATTGAAGCTCACCCAGAGAAAGAAGAATTAATGGCTGGCATTTCAGTAGTTGATTAATTTTCTTGGATGTTTGGCGCCGAAGGCGCCGCATAGATATTAAAATACTCATATAAAAACTAAAGATCTTGACATATTGCCCCGGTGAGAAGTAAGATAATACCTCGGATGGTTGATATTGTAAACATTGACCCAGCAAGAGAAAATCCTTCCTCGAGCATTAATAGATTTATCTGACTTAGAATTTTGTAATAAACTTAGTGGCATGCCCCCGATAAAATAGACCATACATTCCACTTTTAAGTAAAAGGAGTTT
>CALBDR010000188.1 GCA_937927525.1 uncultured Candidatus Melainabacteria bacterium | reverse complement strand
ACATAATCTCAAATTAATATTAACAAAAGAAGATAATGGAAAGCTCAATGGTCAGAATAAAACTTTCTACACGATTGATGCCATTGACACTTCCCCAAAAGAAGAAAAAACTTTACTTCTAGGAAAAAAGGTCTTAAAAGCAATAGAAAGACTTGGGGATTCTTTAGTAAGTTTAGGAGAAAATAGTTTAAAACAACTTAACTTAGACTCGAAGCTTCAAAGCGCCTAATTGCTAAGAAAAACATGACTTTTAAATAAATTCACGCTACAATAACCAGCATGCGTATAGGTATATTAACTGGTGGTGGTGATTGTCCTGGATTAAATCCAGTAATCAGAGCTTTAGTATTTAAGTCCGTAAAAAAGTACGGTGCTGAAGTAATAGGTTTTAAATATGGTTGGAAAGGTGCTGTTGAAAACATAACTACAGAATTAAACCTTGATAAGATTGAGGACATAGTTAGACAGGGTGGTACTATCCTTAAGTCTTCTAGAACTAATCCTTTTAAATTGGATGGTGGTCCTGAAGCTGTAATTAAGACTATGGAAGCGAATAAGCTAGATGCTTTAGTAGCAATCGGTGGTGAAGATACTTGTGGGGTGGCTTCTAAACTTTATAACGAATATAAAATTAACGTAATTGGTGTTCCTAAGACTATTGATAACGATTTATCTGGTACTGATGTTACTTTCGGTTTTGATACTTGTTTAAACATAGTAACTGAAGCATTAGATTCTCTTCATACTACAGCTGCTTCTCACGAAAGGGTTTTAGTTTGTGAAGTAATGGGTAGACACGCAGGATGGATCGCTTCTTTCTCAGGTATCTCTGGAAATGCAGACTATATCTTAGTTCCAGAAGAAGAAGTAAACATCGATGACTTATGTTCTACTATTAAAAAAGTATTTGAGAAAAAAGAATACGCGATTATAGTAGCTGCTGAAGGTGCGAAGCTAGCTAACCAAGACGTAACTAAAGATGCTGAACTAGATGCATTCGGACACGTTAAATTAGGTGGTATCGGTGAAAAAATCGCTAAGATGGTTGAAGAAAAAACTGGTTTAGAAACTAGATCTACAGTTCTAGGACACATTCAGAGAGGTGGGAGACCATCAGCTTTCGATAGAGTTTTAGGAACTAGACTTGGTTGTAAAGCAGCTGATATGATCAGCGCTGGTGACTGGGGTAAAATGGCTGCTATAGTAGGTAATAAAACTGCAGCAGTTTCACTTCAAGAAGCAGTAGGGACTTTAAAAACTTTAGATATGTCTATTCATGAAGATTCTAAACTATTCTTCGGAACAGAAACTAAAGAATTAGCTAACTCTAAGTAATTAATAATTGATTGATAGGAGCCATTCTTGCTTAAGGAGTGGCTCTTTATTTTTGTCCATGTTAAAAGATAAGACAACAGTATTAAAATTCGGTGGCACTTCAGTTGCTGATGC
>CALBDR010000187.1 GCA_937927525.1 uncultured Candidatus Melainabacteria bacterium | reverse complement strand
TAAAATGATTTGGGTCACCTTCCAAAAGGAAGGGATCCACAAGTATCCAGATGCCCCTGAGGGTGTAGAGTTTCTAAGGTATCCCCATCGTCATATCTTTCACTTCCGAGTTGATATTGAAGTGTTCCATGATGATCGTGATATTGAGTTTATCCTGTTTAAGCGTGAGCTGGAAGGATTGTATGACGGGGGTACCTTAGAACTTGATTATAAGTCATGTGAGATGATTGCAGATGATCTTGCTGACTATATTCAAGATAAGTATCCTAACCGAAAGCTGACTATTAGTGTCAGTGAAGACAATGAAAATGGTGCAGTAGTATATTATGATTAACTTTTGTCATATATCACCGACTTCACATCTAAGTGATTTCTGTGCAGATCAAACACATCATCTTCTTCTAGCACACCTAGTTGAAGATGATCCTTCATATACTAAATGGTATAGAGAGAATCGTATCGATGCAGATACATACATTCTCGATAACTCTGCTTTTGAGATGTACAAGCAGGGTCGACCAATGTACGACTCAAGTAAGCTGATCGACATGGGTCATCGTGTCCAAGCAGACTATATCGTCATGTCAGACTATCCAAACGAGACTGGATCAAAAACTATTCGAGCCGCTCAAGAACTTGCTCCTAAGTTTAAGGATCAAGGGTTTGGTACATTCTTTGTTCCTCAGTCAGAGATTGGAGACATTGAAGACTACATTGCAACGTTTGCATGGGCTGCTTCATCACCTCTTGTTGACTACATTGGTGTCTCTATTCTTGGTGTACCGAATGCATATGGTGTAGAGAAAGACAATAAACTGCAACGGTTTATCAGTCGCTGGAAGATGATGGAAGAACTGAGTACTCGTGGCATCCTTGAGATGGCTTCGGACAATGAAAAGAAGATTCACTTCTTAGGAATGGTCGATGGTCCTAATGAGATTGAGCTGTGTGATAAGTTTAACATTGATACATGGGACAGCAGCTCTGCAGTATGGTATGGATTGAATGGATATGAATATGATGAAACTCCCACAGGTCAAAGGGATGGAAAATTTGAGAAAGAAGTTGACTTCAACTTTAAATCCGGAGACAATCAGGCAATTAGCATGGCGAGGCGAAACTGTGAGTACATCAACAAATTATGTAGAGCCAAAACTCGGTTCAATTGGTGATCAACCAAAGCGTACACGTAAGAAGAAAGTAGAACCTGTATCCGAATACAAGTATCGAGAAGATGAGATCCTTGCTGATGTCAAGGACTATCTCGATACTACGTATGGTCAGCACTATGTTGGCAACGGTGAGATTCAAACAGTCGACTTCTGGGAGTCTCTTGGAAGTTTAGATACAACAGCTCGAGATACAGCGATCAAGTATCTTGCACGGTATGGTAAGAAGAATGGTAAGAATCGTAAGGATCTGTTGAAAGCAATCCACTACACGATTCTCATGTTATACATTCATGATAAGGAAAATAATGATACATCTAGCGAGTCCTAACAGCAACTCTTCTCTCTCTACATTTACAGAAGATCAAGTTCAACCTAATGCGATCGATCTTCGTATTGACAAGTTGTTTAGAATCAAGAAGATGCCGTTCATCCTCACAGAAGAGAAAAAGGTTCATCGAGGATCAGAAGAACTTACTACAGGTAAAGAAGACTACTGGTATCTGTATCCTGGTGTCTATGAGATCTTGATGGAAGGAACAGTGAAGGTAGCTGAAGATGAAGCTGGGTTTGTCATTACAAGATCTACACTAAACCGCAATGGTGTGTTCATTACATCGGGTCTATATGATTCTGGATATGAAGGTGTGATGGCTGGTGTGATGCATGTGAACTGTGGTAACTTTTGGATTCAAAGAGGAACACGTGTTGGACAGTTCTTGCTGTTCAAAGCAGAATCGTTGAGTAAGTATGATGGTGACTATGGTGTCGGTAAGGAACACGATAAGAAGTATGAGGGATAATTGTGGAAGTTGAAATTACTGTTGAAGAGTTACGGAAACGTAAACTATTGATTGCGACACCAATGTATGGTGGAATGTGTTGTGGAACGTATACAAAGTC
>CALBDR010000186.1 GCA_937927525.1 uncultured Candidatus Melainabacteria bacterium | reverse complement strand
CTACAATTGCCGCTCTAAAATCAGAATTAAAGCACACCATCCACAGAACATATATTGTTAATAAAGTGGATTTGCCTGTTTGTCTTGCTGCTAATAAAGCTACAAATCTATTGTCTGCTAAAGACTCAAGAACTCTTTTTTGAGCATCATATAAAGTAATTTTTTCTTTCCCTCTATCTAAGGCAGTTATATAAAAAAAGTTTTCAGCAAAATATACAATATCATCTTTGCATTTTTTTAACTCCTCCACCATCGACGAAGTAAATTCATATCGAGCATCAGCAACTGGAATGTTGCGCATACCTCTATAGAAAAATGATTCGTTAATTGGGTCTTCATTAATAATTTTTTCAGTATTAATGTTATAACCAATTTCAGTAAATTTTTCGATGTTTAAACTTTCTTCGTCTTTGTTAGATTCAGTAATTGCTTTTACTTTTCGCTTTTGTTTTTTAGGCTTATTTTTCGAGCCTTTAGGGCGTCCCCTGCCACGTTTTATGGTAGTATTATCAGTTAGACTCACAAGTCTAATTATGGTCTATTATTTATAATTTCTAGAAAAGTAGATCTCAGCAAATCTACTAATGCTCCTTCATCTTTACTAGTGGAGGCGTTAAAAAGACAAACCTTTTCTCCTTGCATAGTAAAACCAATCAACGTAAAACAACTTAAATACTCCTCGACAATTTTTCCTAAATGTTCGAGTTCTTTTAGTTTGTCTTGTTTGTCTTGAATAAGTGAATCGTTTTTATACCGTGTTAAAGCTTGAGATAACAAACGATTAACGTTGAGTTGTTCGGGAGCAGACAACGGTAGCTCATCCGAAACGTTTTGGTTGGAATCATGTTCCGGAAGAGAAGACAAAGACTTAGTAGTACTTTTTTTAGTGGAGCTTTTTTTAGCAACTTTTTTTGTATCTTTTTTTCTAGATAACGACATTTAAAGCTACTTAACAAATAAACAAATAAAATCAATTTTTTGGTTTACATTTGCTTTGTGCAGCTACCGATGATCTGATAACTTACTAAGTGTTTAACTAAAATTTCAAAAGAGCTAGTCTTTAATTTAAGATTGCTAGGAATATACTGATTACCATCAGATAACTCAAAATATGATTCGCCAAAATATGGATCATTAATATAACATGTGCAAAATACAGAAAATTTTCCTGGTTCTATAATCAGAGTCCAAGCTCTTGGATCAGACTCGTTATAGTCTGTGAACAGTTTATATGCATAATAACCTGAATCTCTTAATCTTTTTAAGAAATAACCTAGAGTTGTTAATTTGTTTGCCATGTAAAACTAATTAACGAAATTTATTTGACTAGTCCAGATAAAATATATTTTAAATTACCTGACGAAAATTTTACAACTTTAAGTTCTGTATTAATAGCAACCTCGATATTTTCAATATTACTAAATGACAGTAAAAGTATTGTTTGAATGTTTAATGGAACCGATTCAGCTAATGCTTTTCCTGTATATGTTTGTGAAATGCGTGTTGTTATTTCGTTAATATTTGGCTTTTGTTTATCTCCTAACTGAGCATATACTTCATTGTTTTCAGTGAAGATGTAAAGTTTTTCGGCTTCGGGAATAATAGCATTGTATTTTATAATCTCTGCAAAACTAGACTTAGGCATTGTGAATGTAGTATCGTATTTGAGAGAATTAATTTTTTCTTCATTTAAGCTTTTTTTTGATGTGTAATATTCTTCATCCAACAAGAAATACTTAAAGGTTATTTTGTTGTCAGTATAAACAATTTGATTGTTATTAATCTCAATAGTTATTACTTCATTTTCAATATTGCTCAGCAAGCGCAAAAACGTTTTAATTTCAGGAATTATCAGCTTGTTAAAAGCTGCTCCTTCAAAAAAGCATTGTGTCAATAGTATAGCAGTATTATCCGAAGATGTTGTTAAGGTTTTTAGAACATTTCTCTTATCAAGAGTTTCAGAAAACAACAACAAATTATCTGTCAGCTTACTAGCTGGAGATAAAACAAGGTTAATAAATTCTTCTTTATTAACTGTTAGTTTCATTGTTGTATTTTCCTTCGACTTTTCCTGACTTTTTTAACAGAAAAATCAATGGAGTCTAATCTATGAGCAATTTTTTCTAAACTCAGTGCTATTCTTTCCCAAACATTATCTTCGGTTACTCTAACTTGTTGTACTGTTGGAGGCACTGTTGCAAATTCTTGTCTAACATTTTGAACAGCAGCAGAAGAAGCTGCATTCTGAATTGGAGGAGCTGCGACTGGAGGAGCTGTAGCTGGTGCAGGTTGAGAATGAGTTTCTTGAGGAAGAGGACAAGCTGATTCAGCTTCTCTTTGTAATGCCTCAATAATACGTTTTTCCTGTTGAGAAGAATATTGAATGTTTGGTGAAGTATTGTTCTGCAAAATATCTCGCGGATGCATAATGCTAACATTAGGAGTTGCTCCACCATCCGTTTTAGCATTTTGCTGAACGTACAACATTTCACTGCCAAATATTTTAGCAATAGTAGCAGCAGCTAGTTTATCTTGTGTGTTCATTATCTCAAGTCTCTTCCAGCATTAATAACGCTTACTGCTGTAGAGCTATGAATGCTTTCAAAGTGATTTACAATTACCAGATAGTCTTTAATGCGTTTATCTAAATGTATATCGAGCTTTTCTGCCACTTTGCGAACCATATCTTCCACAAAGACGGGATTTTCATACATCAGTTCTGTTTGATAGGCTTCATCTACGCGCTTTAGTGCATTGACTATAGGGGCTGAGCAACTATCCTCAACTGCAGCAATCAGCTCTTCAAACCAAAACTTATTGCCAGCAGATAGGTTTTCTTTATTTAGCTCAACTGTAACATCTGCGTATGATTGTTGATTGTGAGCTCCGTAATCACTAATTTCTTTAGAGCACGGACAAAGAGAAGCATACAATACATTTGCTGACAAATAATATCTTTTCTCTCCATTGATAAGTCTTCCTTCAAACGAACCTTTATAATCCATATGAGACTTGATTTTCGATACAGGAGCTTCCTTAACAGTAAAGTAATCAAATTTAATTTTGATATAAGCATTATCTGATTTGAGACGCTCTTTACATTCATCCAGTAGAACGGACATAAGCTCATCGATTCTGTGAGTTTTGTTTGCAATTGCTTCCTCAACGAGGATACGGTATCTACTCATGTTAGTACCCTTAACTTCCGGGGTTAGATCCGTATACATACTAATCACAGCTTTTGTCGGATTAATACTTCCGTCTCTCCTAACAATTTCCATCGGAACCACAATATTGCGTGAACCAACTTTCGGAATGTATTTTTTAGGGAACCCGTCCAATGTATTTTGGATATCAGGAATGTCGTTATTAGTTTTTATTCTAGGCATAAATTTATTAGAGATCAGCTAAGATTTTTTTGATTTTGTCATCAGTCGACTCTTCGTCTGATGAAGAAGTGTCTTCTGTATTAGTTTCAGAGCTAGTTGCTACTGTAATGGAAGGTTTTGTTTCTGAATGTAGAGAGGTTGTATCAGTGCTTTCAGTTTCAATCTCATCATCAACCGATCCAGTGGTTAGGTTGAAAAAGTGTTCATCCAATAGACGTTGCATTTCTGCAGGTGTTGTTTGCTTGTTTACGGATTTAAGATTATGAATTGAATTATGAATTTCTTGAATCTTCGTATCATCCAAATCCAGACTAGATGGTGACAGGAACTTTGAAGAGGAGTAGGTAATAAACTGTTTAGAACTACCTCTCCTATCTCCTGTACGACTTTCACATTTGATTCTGAGTGTAGAACCATTTGCAACATCAAAGATTTTTTCTACACCAAATTCTTCAGCATCATCACCGTCAATAGCCGATTGAATAATTTTTGCTAACTCTTTTCCATAGCGCAAGATTTTTACTTTGCCCTCATTTTCTGGATTGGTTGGATCTGAAACAACATATACATTAACCATCCAGTTTTCTTTACGGGAAAGAGGGGCAGCAGCATTTTTTTCAGTTTCTGTTCCAGTTCGATATGTTTTAAGATAATAGGCATCAATAGGACAGGTTTCCCCGTATGTAGTCGGACATGTTACCATAATGAATTTTCCAGTAGAGTTAGAATTCCAAGCATGGTGATAGTAGTGAAACAAGGTTTCTTTGGGAGAGTTGGAATTAGGAACCAAACGAACCTGATATGTGTTTCCAGCTGTAAAGCGTAGAATTTCTTTGTAAAGACCACCATTAGATGATGAACTTTCTGAGTTAGTTAAAGATTGTTTGATAGCATCAAACATAGACTTTGTGTTTATAGTTGTGTTCATAATTTTAGAAATATTATACATAAACTTACATAGACGTCAACTGCTTTTCAACAAAAGCTTCAAGAACGGGAAGTGTTTTCTGTAAATAGTTTTTGATTACAGCTGACGAAGAATATTTTAAATATAAGCTTTTATATTGATCTACAAAATTATTAACATAAAAGCGTTGTACGTCTTCGCTTAATTCTAATAATGAAGAATAGGTGTTTTTAAATTCCATCATCACATACGGATTAATAGAATTTTCTTTATAATGTATCATCCATGTATATAAATCAGCAGTTTTGTGTCTAGGGTATTTGTACAATTGAATTTTACTTTTAATGCAAAACTTAACAATAAACTCTAAGCTTTTCTTTATTTGATCCAATTGACTGTCAGGATCTTCTAAAAACAACATTTGCTTATACATTGTATAAGATTTGATTGCTCTCATCGATGCAAAGTAATCTAAACCAAAAAACTCTACATCTGGATAAAGCTTGTACGGAGCTATAAAAAATGTATCTAGATTAATAGTAGGATGTTTTTTCAGAAGTGTGGCAATTCTTCTCAAGAAGAAGCGTTTGGAATTATCCAAATCTTTAAAGTTTTTTTTAAATTTAAATGGCTTAGATCTAAGAGAACGGGATGTTGCTAGATGCTTATTATAAATGAGCTTTTCGAGTTCGCTTAGCTCTTGAGTCGAGATTGGTTTTTTTAACGGGACCATTTATTTTTCTTATATAGGACTTTGTAAATTTAGATTTTACAAGATTGGGGTACAATTGCAACAGTAAAGAAATAGCTTCTCTAAAATTTTTGGTTGAAGTTACATCAACAAAAAAATCTTGATATTCTTTTTTTTCTAAAAGCAATAAAAACAAATTTGTCGTGTTTATCTTTTTGTTTTCAATCATCGAAATGAAAGAACCGGCTTTAAGCAAGCCACTAATAAATTCATTAAACTTAATTCTTTCTGCAGGATCAGCCGTTGAGCTGTTTAATTCTAAAGAAAATTCTACTGTTTCGTCAAACATTTAGAGTTAATTAACTGGCTTTAATTGTTTTGTAAACTCTATAAATTCTTCTGTTAGTGTACCTCCAGCTGCTGCCTCATGACCTCCTCCATGTGCAATTCTCTGAACAAACTTTGTTATATCAATGGTGTTGTTACTATTTCTACGAACTGCAATTCTTTTTTGCTCGAGTAGAACTGCTATTGATATATCAACATCGTATTTGTTAAAGAGATAATCACAACATTCTTGAACAAATTTATTGCAAAACACTGCACCAACTTTTGCTACAGTTTCTTCAAACTTCACTTCACCTATATACGTAAAGGGTTTTAGCGTGTTCAAATATTCCGCACAATGTTTTTTGTATAAAAGTATTGTGTTCTGTTTAAATTTATCAAACGGCTCGAAGCCGTAGTAGTAATCTTCGACGAACGAAGAAAATTTATTATTTGTGTTATGATAAACTATATTTAGTTTTTCAGACAAAGGTGTAGCTCTTGTGTTTGAGTCCCAATCATCTGCCAAAGCAATGAGTGTCTTTTGTTTGTCGGATAATTGTTTGGTGTTATTGTTCTTAAAAAATGTATTATAAAGAAGCTTAGCACAAGAAGTTTCATTATATATGACTGTTGTGGCGTGGCTAAATGGATATATGTTTGTTTTATGATGATCTAATATAACCGTTTTAGTATTATCTATAAATTTGCCAATCGATGTTACATCTAAGTCTAAAAAGAATAGCTTGTCAGCTTTATTATTGGCATTTTTCCAGTTTTGATAGTCACGCTCAAGTTTGCTAGGAGTTGTCGGTATAACATTTAATTTTTGATTATATAGCCAGCATAAAACTAGATACGAGACAACACCGTCTAAATCACTGTGAGTAAAAACTGTTACATTTTTATTTATCATCGCTTGAATTAGTAATATTTGTTAGAGCTTGATCCAATCTGTTAATTGTATTAGCTTCGGCTGTTGATGAATCTTCCTCGAAATAATCGGGGTTAGTTTCTTTAAGAGTAAGAGTATCGTAATTACATTTGAATGCTCCATGTCCATAATTGGGTCCAAATCTATTTTTTTGCATACCCATGTTAATAATCCCTAATTCTTTATCTTCTTCTTCTTGCCACAAAGAACAAATTACATCACATGTAGCCGCTAAGCCAATAGATTCTGCAATTCCCTCCATTCCTGGAGATGAAGTATTAAAGCTTCCTCTGTTTAATTGGGTTGCAGATACGATCGGTAAATTGTATTTAAATGATAGTGCTCTTAGGTGTTCTGCTATTTCTTTTACTTCAGCATAAGAATTGAGATTTTTTCCAACAGGATGTATTAAATTAATATAATCAATTATAATAATATCTGGATTGAAGCCTTTTCTTTTTAGTTTTGTAATATAAGAATCTATGTGCCTAACGGTTACTGTTTTAGGAGCATATTCTTTAATAACTAATTTACTCTGAAGTTTTTGCTTAAGGTGTTTGATTTGACTCGTTAGTTCATCTGTATATAGTTTGAGATCATTATGGGGTATTTGTGTTAGCTGAGCACTAATACGTTTAGCATACATAAACTCAGACATTTCCAATGAAATCAATAAGACATTTTTATCGGCTAAAAGCATGTTTGAAGCAAGGTTACCGAGTACGATAGACTTTCCTACGTTAACCTGACCAGCAAATACAGTCAAGGTTTTTGGAAATAATCCTCCTTCAGTTTTTTCATCAAAGAAATTCCAAGATGTAGGAATAGGATTATATACAGCTGTTAGCTCTTTTGCATGTTTGTCAATGTCTTCTAAATACCAGTGTCCGAGATCCTCTTTTAAAGAAATACTGTATGCCTTTTCAAACTCAACCAATACCTCTTCTAAGTTAAAGCTAGTAGAAGAAAATTGTTCAGCTACGTTCAGAATAATCTTGTAGATGTAGCGCTCTTTTAAGAACTTTTCAGTATTTTCTAAAAGTTCATCTTTATTAATACTTGGCTCAATTTCTGATAATAACTCTTTAATGTTAGCAAGAGAAGTTTTGTCTTTGTCAGTAACTAATCTTGCTTTAATTTCTGTTATTGAAGGAACAGAACCTCTTTCATTATAAAAACTAATAATGTGAGATACCAAACAGCTGATATCTTTATTATTAAAGAACTCAGGGTTTAGGTGAGTTATTAATGAATTTAAATAATCTGAATCAGTTAATATCTTAAGCAGAAGAATATTTTCAAAATAATCCAGATTAAGAGCAGACGACTTTTTATTCATCGTCAATATTATCTATCTCATCTTCTTCTTTTTCAACTATAGAACAATCTCCATAACGGAGCTCTTTGCTCAATGTTTCTTCTAGTACTGGACAAATCTTTTCCCATAGTTCTGCATTTTTTTCAATATTTTTACGATAGCCAATACTTTCATTATTAAATGAATAAGTTTTACCTGTTTGCTCAATTACACCAAATGCCAAAGCTATGTCAAACAAACCAGCATTTATATCCAGACCTGTTTTAAAATTCAAGTACAACTCTGTCTTTAAAAACGGAGGCACGATTCTGTTTTTAACAGTAAGTGCACTCATTGTTATTCCAGATACATTATGAGCAATTGCTATAGACTTTTCTTCAGGATTTTCTGAAACCTTTTCGTTTTTTAGAGCTAGCTGTACAAGAATAGAAGCAAGATAAATCGGTCCTTTGCCTCCGGCTTGATTTTTAATCAAGCTTGGAAACATCTCCATACCTTCATAAATGTGATTTGAAAACAAAATTGGAACTTTTGCTTTTGCTGCTTTGTATGTAATGGCT
>CALBDR010000185.1 GCA_937927525.1 uncultured Candidatus Melainabacteria bacterium | reverse complement strand
CAGCATTACTAACCCGTTTGTTACCGTCGACGCGGATCAAATTAAGTTTAGATTTTTCTACAGAACTTTCACCTACGTCACCAAAAACACTGTTCCATAAATAATAAAGCTTAGTAGCAGATGGGTTGAAGGCATACCAACCTGTGTCTGTAGGTGCATTAAAGCCGTTACCGGTAGCAGAAAAATCTTTAAACGTGTTATAGAGTTTATCAACTTCTTTATCTACAAAAACTTTTCCGACAGCGCCTGTATTGGTTGCTGCAAAATATTCTAATAAGCCAGTTTTAGGATTGATGGTACCACTGCCGCCAGCATTTTTTAGCATAGTAGCCTCTAAACTATTTATATGAGCAACTAAGGAATCTCCTCTACGACCATACTTAGCTAAGCTAGAAGCAATATCTCCAGTATTGTTTAATACTTCTAAGAACCCTTTACCTAAAGATCTAACTGAACTAGATCTAATTACAAATTCTCCGTTTGAAAGTCTGGCAGGAATACTATCGCTAATACTTGTCCCTGCACCTTCAACGTATCCACCACGAGAAAATCTTGCAGCATCTCCATAGTCTACACCATCTATAGGTACATACTTACCAGAATTATTAGCAATAGCGGCTAAATCAGCACTTTCTGTGTCTGTTAACCCAGTACCTGAAACCTCTATGTTATTTGGTAATTCACCAAATTCTAAATCCAAGGCATCCCAACTAGACTGTATGGTATCAACTAAAGATGAAATCTCATCTTCTAAAGCAGATATGCCTCCCCCTCCAGTAATTTCATCTATAGCGTCATAAACATCGTTAAACTGCTCAACTAATTCTTCTAGTGTAGTACTATTTTCTTTATTATTCTCAGGGTCTATATCATTTATCGCTAAAAGAGCTACTGCATCATTAAACTCTTTGAGAGAATCAGTAAAAGCATCTACAGCATCAACCTCCTCTGCGCCAAATTGTCCAGCTAAAGTATCGAATACCTCTTCTATTTGACTTTTTAGGCCATCAGCTATTGAAACTATATCAGTAGTAGTAACACTGATAGAGTCTATAGTAGAGTTATAGCTATCTATGTTAGTGTCTATCTTGTTAGCTATTCCAGGTACACTAGTATCAACACTGATAGAGCCTATAGTAGAGTTATAGCTACTCACGCTA
>CALBDR010000184.1 GCA_937927525.1 uncultured Candidatus Melainabacteria bacterium | reverse complement strand
TTCCGAGGAATCGCTAATGTCAGTAGCATATGAAGCACGTGCCAAGTACATCATCAGTCGTAACAAGCATATGTCTGTACCTTACTATCTTATGGCATCCTATGCCTACTACGAACAAGATGATCCGATTTTTTCGGATTCCTACTATGACGAATTAGCGAAGTTCATTCTCAAGAATTATGATACAATAGATCATTATCATAAACATCTAATCAGTACAGATGACCTGGAAGCTGGTAGTTATCTAGGTACGTATCCAGGTAAAGTAATCGGAGGATTAGGTCATCTAAGAAACACAGTGGAGGTACGATGGAAGCCCCAAGGTTAAAAGATTACTGGAAGTACAACTTTACCCGTACCTTCTGGGCACTGTACAAAATCAAGAATCCCATGGCACCACTCATGGGATTAGACTTTAGTCGATTTATTAAGAAAGAAAGTGATGATTGATCATCTTAACTCGATCCCAATTTATATTGGTCAGGTAAAAAATTATAAGATGCATCTAGATATTCTAGACCAGTATATCAATGACGATTCCTATTTCGGTAGTGTTAATGGATGGATTAGTGATGTAAAAACCACTTTTCAACAAACCCAAAATCGTGATCTTCCATGGCAAATTATTCTGGAAGATTTAAATAAATATATCCAAGAATATCTAGAAGTCCTATCTCCTGTAAGTGAATATCATTATAAAACCCACATGTGGATGAACCGATATTCTAAAGGTGAATATATGGAACCTCATGATCACATATCAAAGTCTGATCAAATTAGTTTTGCTTATATTCTAAATTCTCAAGGGCAGAACAATTTTGTTTTTGAAAATAGGGTAGATTGGATTAATTCTTTTGATAATAATGATTTGAGAAGTACGCTATTTACAAATCTTCCTGTAAACAGCTATATCCCTGAACAAAAGGACGGAACCTTACTAATTTTTCCATCATCTACCATTCACTACGTAACCCCTAATACCAGTAATGATTTACGTATTACTATTAGTGGAAATATTTCCATTAAAGTCGGAAACTATTTTGTAGATGAAAGAGATGCTGCCTTAAAAACTAAAGATGTAAAAGTACTAGATATCTAAAAAAACTGAAAGAAGAAAATGACAAATCTGAATGAAAAAGTAATTCTCACTGACTGTGACGGTGTACTCGTTGACTGGCTCTTTGGCTTTAAAGAGTTTATGGCCAGTAAAGGTTATACCGAGCAAGACCCTACAAGTTATGCTGTATGGAAGCGGTATGGTCTACTCAATAAAGATAAAGGAAGGGAAATCTGCGAAGAGTTCAATAACTCTGCTGCTATTGCACATCTTACTCCTCATTACGACGCTGTTAAATATGTACGTAAGCTGTACGAGGAAGGTGGATACGTGTTCCGTGTTATCACCTCTTTGTCGCTGAATAAATATGCTTACAAGGCTCGGTTACAGAACCTTCACGACTTGTTCGGTGAAGAGGTAATCGATGAACTTGTCTGCCTGGACACTGGTGCTGATAAGGATGAGGCTTTGGAGCCTTACCGTAATAGCGGATGTTACTGGGTAGAAGACAAAGTACAAAACGCAGAACTCGGTGACAAGTTGGGTCTACATTCATTCTTGATTGATCTTCCGCACAACCGTCACCTACCGTATCACAACCGTGTAAATGGCTGGGAAGACATTTACCACTCTATCGTAGGAGCTTAACATGAAAGTCGCTATCCTTGGTTCTATTGCAGCACTAGCCCTTACTGGATGTGCTCAGCTTGATCGTCCGCTTGGTGCATGTACTAACGTAGTATATCACAACGAATCTACCCCTCCATACATGGCACTTGGTGCACTGGCTGGTACCGCAGCAATGATTGTACTTGCTAATGGTGACGTTGGGGGAACTGAACTGGTTATCGGTGCTGGTACAGGTGCAGCAGTAGGCGCTGTGGCTTCTGGCGGATTCCATACAGCTCGTGTATGTCCAGCAGAATCTCTGACTGAAGCAAACGAAGTTTACACAAA
>CALBDR010000183.1 GCA_937927525.1 uncultured Candidatus Melainabacteria bacterium | reverse complement strand
CCCCTTCAATCCTCCTTTAGGAGTTGTAGCTCAACTGGTTAGAGCACTGCCCTGTCACGGCAGGGGTTGCGGGTTCGAATCCCGTCAACTCCGAATCTTTAAAGTTGAAATATAATATTTTTAAACTTAATATTAATAGCGAGCGAGATTAGTTTAATGGTAGAACGAAGCTCTTCCAAAGCCTAGACGAGGGTTCGATTCCCTCATCTCGCATTTTAACTGTTGTAAATTTTTAAAATTCGTGTAAGTTTATTGTCTATGAAATACATTATTATTCCATTCGTCGGTGTTGCACTTTGCCTATCAGCTTGTGCTTCTAAAAAAGAAGTTTGTAAACCTTGTAACAAAACAGTTGTTACTTGTGTAAAATAATTTTCTTTTTGTTCTTTGATAACTATACGGACCTGGCAGCAGCAAATAAACCAGGTCCAGGTAAGTTAGTCGTTGCCTGTTAGTGTGTTAAGGCTGCTTACTGTTGCTGGACGAGTTAGGCTGCGTAAAGCATTGACTCCATGCATTTAGTTTAACACAGGCTAAGACGGAAGCACTGGCTCCATGCCGGGCTCCGTTAAGGAAGGGACAATTCCTAGGACAAAACCCTTCACATACTACCTTAAATATTTTAGTAGACCCGGAACGCCTCTCGATGATGTTGATGCGCACCGTTCGGGTGATTAGCGTGATAACAAAGCCAGTACACATTAAGATGGGACGCCTTCGGTTTCTGGGACAAAAACACGCCTTTTCATGCCAAGTAGCTCAGCGGTAGAGCAGTCGGCTGTTAACCGACCTGTCGTAGGTTCGATCCCTACCTTGGCAGTATTAAATAAAATTATGACATTGATATCTTTTCTATTAGGTTGTGTAGTAGGTTTTGTTGTCAGCAACAACAAAAGAAAAATTCTTGATTATCTCGAGAGTCTTATTGAACAGCTAAAACAAAAAACAAAGTAACACACTTACCTCGTGGTGTAATGGTAGCACAAGAGTTTTTGGCACTCTTTGTCATAGTTCGAGTCTATGCGAGGTAGTTTTAGTATTTAAGATCAAAGGCTTTCTCGAATGCAGCAACATCTTTTTTATACGACTCAAGAGTTTCTAAATTCTCATTTTGAGAATACTGCCAATACCAACTAAGCTCAGATGGTACTTGGAATCCAAAAAACTTAAAGACATCTTTTTGAGTGTTTACTACTTCTTTGCCTCTCCAGTTGTGTCCAAGTGTAATAATTCCAGCTTTAATATTTTTTACAATATTTCCTTCTTGTAAGCTTGTCTTTCTATTTTCAATCCAATTAAGCCTTTCAATTAACTTTTGATATATACCATTCATCTGACCCCATCTTATAGGTCCAAAGAATACTACAGCTGAAGAGTTAAAGAGTTCTTTAGTAATTTTCCAAAGTTCATCATCTTTATGTTTCCAAGATACCCAGCAACGATGTAGTCCAGATGGATTCTTTGTGTCATCTTTTAGCAAAGCATCTTTAACCCCACATTGATTTCCTTCTGATGAACTTACATTTCCTGTACAGGGTAAAATGTTTAATGAAGAAGCATCAATAATTGTACACTTATTTGGTCCGACTTGGCTTTGGATAAATCTTGCGAGTTGAGTTGATTTAGGAATGTCATCCTTAGAACTAGGAGGACGTGTAGATGTTGTTATTAAAAGGACTTGCTTTTCTTTTTCTAAATATGTAATCGTTTTAGCAAGCTTAGAGTCTTTTATGTCCGCTTCGTTTAAAAGCATTGCTTCATAAGCCTCTTGTAAAAGTTTATAATCTCGTTGCATATGCTAGTATTTATTAAAATAATATTGCTTAAAAGTTGACATGTTTGTTATGTCAATAGAATATATGTATAAGTCAATTACAAGCTGGATTAGTGTAACTGGAAGCACCGACGGACTTATAATCCGTGTGTCCTAGATGAGGGCCGAGCGTGGGTTCGATTCCCACATCCAGCATATTTAAAATATGCACCAGAAGCTAAATGGTTAGGCAAGGGTCTGCAAAACCCTTATTAGTCAGTTCGATTCTGACCTGGTGCTTATTCCTTTTCTTCAGATGTTTTATTGGAAGTCTTTTTGACTTTAGCAATAGCTTCTTCTTTTGACATTCCAGAAGCTACCATGCGAGCAATTTTAACATCATCAAAATCGTTATCGCCATCTCCGTCTTGATCTTTTGCTTCTCTGACATCTTTCTTTTTGCATTCGCAGTCCTTGTCGCATTCGCAGCCTGGACCACATTTATCACAACCACACTCACATTTGTGAGTTGATTCTTTTAGTTTTTGGTTTTGCATTACTGCTTCATAAGCTTCAGCAAGTAACTCTTGTTCGTTTTTTTTCAATCTCATAATTTTTACCAGTTGTCGTAACCCATCATTTCGATAAAGGCTGAAAGGTTTTCATTGATTTCTCTTTCGAGAAGGGGTTTAATTTCTTCTTCAGCTGCTTGTTCGATTGTTCGAACAGCTTTTGGATCTAGCTCAAGAGTGATTTGAACTTTCTGAGTTTCAGCTTCACCCATTGCTTCTGAAATAGATTTAAGTGTATCTTGGAATTTTGTTGTCATTAGCTTAATACCTCCATTAAACGCTCAAGATTGTCAATATCTTCAACATGACCATAATCTTCTTTACCTACTAATTGTCTCATGTCATGAATAATATCACTGACATTTCCACCTCCTAAGCTGTTTAGAGTCTTAATGTATTTGGCAACATGACCAGATGGATCTTCGACATAAGCTCCTTTTATAAACTTCATTGAAGGTGTAAAAGCTAAGACAAGAAAATGTTCTCCATCTTTATGAGAGTAAAACTCTACACTGTTACCATCTTCTGAAGAAAAACCTCCAGAATCAATTGGACCTAACGCATTTTGAAAGCCCCTATTTTGTAGTTTGATTAAAATTTGGTTTGCAATTCGTTTGCTGTTAAAATCTTCCTGAACAGCTTGATAAGCTTCAGCCAACAGTAAATCATCTTTTCTTTTTATCATATTCCTTTATTTATAAAAAAATGTTGAATAATCTATTTTGAGATGTAAGATACATTAAATGAAAAAAGTTTGTAGATTTCCTGACGATTCTCGTTTTATCATAGAATCTATTTTAGACACAAATGAAACACAAACTTATGTCTGTTATTCGTGGGATGATATTGTACAAAAACTTTGGGTTCCTAATGATTTTATTGTAGCCAATGACAATCCACTCTGAAGCCTTTAAAAATACATACGCTATCTTCTTTAGCCAACAGAAGATTCCTGTGTTTAGAGATATTATTGTAAAGAATAATATACAAGAAGCAGATATCTTTAGAGCTACATTTGATAACGTCACAGCAATGATTGCTATACCAAATACTGATAATGCTAAAGATACCGAAAAGCTTCTTTTTGAACAATCAAAAGGAGGAAAGGGAGAAGGGTTTTGGGGCCAAAGAGAAGTTGGTTATAACGGTAAGCGGTGGGAAAAGGTATGATTGTTTGCTGCACAAAAATTACAAAAAGTCACTTCTTTGCTCTTACACTGTTCCACAAGCTTAGGCATTTTTCTGATGGTTGGACCTTCATTAACTTTGAAACAACGTTGGACCTATATAAGCACGAACACAATCCGCAATTTAGAATGCATCTCGTAATTCTAAATTATACAATCTTTGAGCTAGAGGTATATAAGTCAGCAGACTCCGAAGTTTGAGCTTGCTGACGAACATCTAAAGGCATCTGAGCAGCATATTTCTTTGCTCCTACTTCTGGAAGCTCTTTATCTGTCTCAAACTTAGCCTTTTGGGCTCCAGCAACTCCATGCTGCTTTGCCATAAACTCCTGAGCCCTTTTTCTTTGTTCCTTAGAAACTTTTACAGGAGCAGATTTCTTTTTGTAATCTTTGTATGAAGGAAGGACTTTATTTTTTGTTTCTTCTTTTTCTATATCTTCTAAATTAACAACATCTATGAAATAGTTTTGTTTGTTGGATATCTTTAAGTTGCTAAATGTTTCATCAAGAATTTGAGGAGTAAGCTGGTCATCAGTAAGCCAGAAAGAAATTACCTTTGAAGAAGGCCATACTCTTCCAGCATTTTTATAAATTTTAGTTCTTACAGCATTTGTTAGATCAGCTTCAAGTTCATTCTTTGCTGATCTATCTTCCCAAGTTACATTCTCAATTGTGTCAAGCAAAGTTCCATTTTGTAGCAGTTCTAGGAGATATTTTTTTGATTTAATTACTTCAAGAGAAATTCTATTACAAACCTTTGGTTCAATCTTAAACCTTCTGTGAAAGGTCAATTTTGTTTCAATTAATTCTTGAAGTTCGTCAAGATCAACATCGTTTCCAGCTCTTTCTGCCTTGAGCTCTAGACGTAAATAGCAAGTTTGTAGTGTATCACAAAAGTTTTCAAGCATATCATAGTGAGAGAGTTCTTTTGCTAATGAACGAATAAAGAAAGGAGAAATGTCTCTAATCCCATGAATAGTACCAAAAGCTATTGCATCTCTGTTATACCAAGTAAGTTTGTTTTTCTTTGGTCCATAAACCTGATCAGGAGACTCTTTGAAGAACTGTTTAAAGCTAACCATTATTATATATTTAATAAAATACTTAGACTTGTCCTTTTAATTTTTGGAAGCTCCTAATGTGAAAAAAGTCTCAATGAATAGAAGGAAGCTGAGCTCCCCCTTCTTTGCAGTCCGTAAAGAGAAAGTCAAGTGGCCAACCATTCGTCACGCTTACATGGATGATGAGAACGTCAAAGAGCTCAAGGAGTATGTAACTAAGAAAGGAAGATCAATTATCTTTCTTGATGGCAAATATGATACAACTCTCAATAGATACAAAAACTTGCCTTCAGAAGAACGAGCAATTGCCTGGGAGTTTATGTGCAGAGAGAAAGGAATCAAAGGAGGAATCTTTATGCTCTGCTGGTTAGGGAACTTCCATAATGGGTGTATCTTCCATTGCTCTCCTCAGTTCCCTCAAGTCCAGTGCTGGTACGAACATATGGGATACAAAGAAGCAAATGCCTTCTTTGAACGTCAAGCCTTTAAGATCTACAAAGAAGTCGTAGATATTGTTCACCATAGGAAGCCTATTATTGATAAAGAAGTAAAAGAGTTTATTGAGAATGGTCTTACTTTACAATAGTTTCTTCAGGGATGTCTTCTTCAGGTACGATGTAAACATCCACAGCCTCTTTGCCTTCAACATCCTTTGCTTTCTTTAGTCTATTAAGACCATCAGAGACAGACAAACCATACCTTTGATTCTTAATAACAAGAAGAGGGAATGAAGTATCAGCCTTCATCATGCGGGCATTAGAAGATTCAGGATTAGCCTTGTTCTGTTCATCCCACCACTTTAGCTCATGTTCTAGCTTTGAAATAGGGAAGTTCTTCTGAAAGTACTTGTCCTTGTTTTGCTCAGCAAACTTAACAACTAGCGGCACAGATCTCTTTACTCCTTTGTCATCCTGCATGATCCCATCTTGAAAGTTTTCTTGAACATTTGTAACAGGAACATAAGTGTCCTTAAAAATGTCTTTCTTTATTACTCCGTAGTCTCCTGGACCATGCTTAACAATATAATCTTCTCCAGACTTATACTCTAGTTCAGCTCCCCAAGACGTTTTAACTTTACCATCAGAATCTGCAAGCTTTGCAAGCTTTACAATCTTTTTAGGAGAAGCTGTGCCATCTTTGTTGTCATCTTTTAGCTCTGCAAACTTTTCAGGAGGCATTGAGTATTTTTCTCCTTTAGGCCCAGTAATAATGTAAAATCCAGCTTTATACTGCTGAGGACCTTCTAAAGTTTGTAAGGTACCATCTTTCTGAGCAATCTCATAAGGTTCAATGGCTGGTTTTTTGTATGTTTGAAATGAACCTTGCTTAAACCAATCGTCTGTAATATATTCGATAAGAACTTTCAAATAAGCTTCTTCGAGCAGTTGTTGGTCTTTGCTTTTCATTTATTTTGTTCGTAATACTCTTTCATTTCTGAAGCAATACCGTAGAGTTGTTTGATCATATCCTCATCAGCTTTTCCTGCTTCAACTGCCTGAGCTATAGCTTCAATGTCTTCTGCAGTATAAAGTAATGTGATCATAGGACCTCCAAAAATAGGAGCACTTTTAGGAGTAACGTAACTTTCGTTAACAACATTTCTAAGATAACCTTTTTTCATATCAATATAATTATTCAAATTAAGAATCTTTTATATTGATTGAGAATCAGTCAAGTAATCTTCCGAACTTAGCTCCTTACCTTCATTAAGAAGCTTTAACTCAATAATGCCAATTAGCTGAATCAGCTCCTCTTGACTTAGCTCATTAAGCCTTTCAATAACAGTTTCAATTTTTGTACTGGTTGACATAGTTGTTCGTATCTGTTGGGAGAACTTTCTGGAACTCATCTACTTTAAGAAACATAGGAAGATGTTTGTCTGATGCTTTATGTTCGCTACGTTCAAGTGTATTTTTATTAAAGTCTTTAATACAGCTCGTGATTTTGCTTTTAAATTTGCCTACAAGAGTCTGTTTGTCTTGATATGCTTTATGTCTCCGTTTAATGATTGAAACAATAGTAGCAAGGAGATCAACTTCTTTTTGCTGTACATCCTCTTTCAAGATATCCTCATCAAATTGGATCTTTGTATACACTTCATTAAGAAGCTTGAGGAGATGATCTTTTTCTGTCTTCATACACCCTTATAGTAATCAACAATCGAATCAAGCCTAAAAGATCTCCAAGCCTCTTTCTCCAAATCCCATACAGGAAGGATATCTTCATTTACCTTTTTCGCTTTCTTTTCTTTAACTTCCAAATCCAACTTAGGAAGATAGTCAGATGAAAGAGTGCAGAGCATTTCCCTAATCGTATTATCTTTCTTCTTAAACTTAACATTAACTGTGCCTTCCCTAAGCAATTTTGTGAGTTCTTCTTTAGTATTCATATCTCCTAAAACCATCCCCTAAAGTAGTCAAAAGTCTACGACAAAAATAAGTATATATATGATTTATTATTCTATAAAAATAGATAATAAAGAGTACCTAGCAAGACTCACTCCTGGAGAACCAGAACTAAAGACTGAAATTGGTTGGCTTTCCCCCCAGTCCTTTATTGAATATCTGATAAAGAATGAGAAGCAAAATGCACTTATAGACCTA
>CALBDR010000182.1 GCA_937927525.1 uncultured Candidatus Melainabacteria bacterium | reverse complement strand
TTTATGTATGAGATGCAGGAAACTAAATCTGATGGGGGGATAGTAACATTTAAAGCTACCCATCCTAAATGGTCCTTTGCTAAAGCAGATGAAAACAACTTCGTCACTGAAGTTGCTGAAAAGAATCCTATCTCCGATAATGCAACTGTCGGATTCTACTATTGGAAGCATGGATCTGATTATGTAAAGTATGCAGAGCAGATGATTGAAAAGAACATTAGAACTAATAACGAGTTCTACATCTGCCCAGTCTTCAACGAGGCTATTGGAGATAACAAAAAGATCAAGATGTATCAGGCTGACGAAATGTGGGGACTAGGTACTCCAGAAGATCTCCAACACTTCCTAAACAATTATAAGGTGTGATATGTTTATTCACGATGATCAACCCCAGTCAGTTTATGATGCATTCAACGAGTTTATGTTCTCGTCTGATAGAAAACTGTTTGGTAAGCTAGCATCTAAACTGGAATTTGTGGAGCAGGTTAAAGAGGTTCCAGGAGATGTAGTGGAGCTAGGGGTCTTTAAAGGCTCCGGTATGATGGGATGGCTTAAAGCTCTTTCACAAGTCTCCATCAACCATAAGAATGTGGTCGGGTTTGATTTCTTTGATGCTGACTCTACTGTAGAGTCTGTTGAGACAGCAGACCAGCAGGTTATGGAAAGTCTGTTTAAAGATCGAGGATTTGATCCAGAGGGATATGAAGTTAAGTTAGAAAGCATTCTGATGAATGCTGGGTTTGGAAACTTTGAGCTAGTAAAAGGCGATGTTACTCATACTCTCGAACATTACCTCGAAGCCAATCCAGGATTCCGGGCTTCTATTGTAAACTTTGATCTTGACGTTGAGGAACCAACTGAAAGATGTCTTGAGCTTTTGTGGGATAGAGTAGTTCCTGGTGGTGTAGTTATCTTTGACGAGTATGCGATCAAGCAATGGACTGAGAGCAATGCGGTCGATCGATTTATCAAAGAACACTATCTTACTCTCAAGCCAACAAGATACTTTGCGCCATCAGCTTACGTGGAGAAGTGGTAATGAAAGTAGCAATTTGCATCAGCGGACAGCCGAGGTTTGCTAACTTCGGATCCTATCATCAGAAAAAGTTTGCTGATGCATTGCCATGGGATGTGGACTTTTATGTCCACTCCTGGACTCAGGAAGGTGTAGAAGAAAGACAGGATGAACTGTTTGGACACTGCAATCCAAAAAGAGTAAGAGTTGATAATGGTTATGTTGCTCTAAACAACCCAGATCACTTTCATAAGAATAGAGGCCTCTCTCAACACTATAGTCACTATCTGTGTATGAATCAGATTAGAAACATTGATGATTATGATATCATTGTTCGAACTAGACACGACATTATGTTCAATACTGATATCATGGATCAACAGATCAAGTTGTTTCAAGACGTGTATGATAGAAAGGGATTGTCTGGAGCTGGCTACTATCCAGACTACGGAGACAAGCCTCGAGTAGACACATACCTCGACAGACCATCCCATCGAGGATATAGTAGATATCCTTCGTTTGATGATTGGACTATTATTGCACACAAGGATCATTGGAGCAAGTGGAGAGTAGGAGAAACCGAATTCCTCGAGTTGCTGGAAGAAATGTTTAATGATCCTAGAAACGAACACACATCTGCTAGCTACGATGTAGACGGTGTAAAGAAGATGGTTTGTATTCCAGAGTTAGTCTGGTACAATCTATCTAACTTGAACTTAGAAGAAGAGTTTACGGTAGCTAAAGGGTTTGTATATGCAGCACGACCAAGTCTTAAAGGTATTGTAAACAAACACTTCACTCAGTACACTCCTTCTGATCTTCAATTTGCGTTGAAGAGAGGTTGGCAAAACGGCGGAGCAGTTCTTAAATACAGCATCGTGTTATAATAAATACCCTTATACAAAGGGGTATAACATGCTGCAGCAACTTATAGAATCAAAAAATCTTCACATGGAGCATCTTGAGGACAATATCCTCAACGGTGGTGTAGACGGTACTAGGCAGACGATCAACTTCCTGAGAGCTCTTAGAGATATGCTCTCAGGATCTTCTTCGTCCAACGTTAATATTAGTGTAAAGTGGGATGGTGCTCCTTCTATCTTTGCTGGCACCGATCCGAGAGATGGAAGATTCTTTGTAGCCAAAAAGAGTATCTTTAACAAAAATCCTAAAGTATATAAGACGTTCGATGACATCGATGAGGATCTTTCTGGCGAGCTTAATCAAAAGTTTAAGATTGCTCTTAGATTTCTTCCTCAGCTTAACATCGACGGAATTATCCAAGGCGACTTCCTGTTCACTAAAAAAGATTTAGAAGTTAACAGGATTAGAGGTCAACGATACCTCACATTCCAACCTAATACTATTGTGTACTCTGTTCCTTTGGACTCCGAGTTAGCTGGAGACATTAGAAGATCCAGAATGGGTGTCGTTTGGCACACAAAGTATGTTGGTAACGATTTCGAATCTCTAAGAGCCATTTACAATCAGAGCTTTGTTGATAGGCTAACACCATCGAGAAATGTTTGGTTTACTGATGCAGTATACAGAGATGTATCAGGCACAGCAACAATGAATGCTGGCGAGACTGAGATCATTAATTCTCTTCTTAGTAGAGCCGGTAGCTTGTTCAACAAAGTAAGTAAGAGAGAATTCGACAGAATTGTTGACAACGATCCGTTGCTCATTAGAATCAAGACATTTAACAACTCAAAGATTAGAGAAGGTCAAGGTATTGACGATCCAGTAGCTCATGTTAGAGAGATGGAACAATATCTATACAACTACTTCGAAAAAGAAATGGACAAAAGAACTACAGAGAGAGGCAAGTCTGCTGTAGCCCTAAAGAGACAAGCTATGATGGACGATTTTGTTCCTAGCGAGTTAGTAAAGATCTTTATGATCTATAACATCATAGTAAGATGTAAAAAGATATTCATAAATAAGTTAAGCAAAGCAAGCAGCTTGGATACTTTCTTCCTTACGAACAAAGGATTCAAAGTTACCAATCAAGAAGGGTTTGTAGTTGCAGATAGAATGGGTACTAACGCAGTCAAGTTAGTAGACAGACTAGAGTTTAGCTATTCAAACTTTTCACCAGAAGTAATTAAAGGGTTCCAGAGATGAAGACATATCAGCAGTTAAAAGAAGAAGCTATAGAGTTACAAGAGATTAGAATACCTGGATTGGGTGGTGGCCGCCGACGTGCTAAAGAATACGAAGATCAAGTAAGGAAAGCTGCGCAGGAAGGTCCTGAGAAACTTGCGAAAGAGAGATTGACTATCGGAAGTGCAATTATTGGTACAATTGCTGGAACCATAAAAAGATATCCAAGAGCCTACCTTGTTGCACTTGGTGTAATGCTTGCAGATTTTGCTCAAAGCGGAACTAGCGGATTCTCTCTTTCCGGATGGCTGGCCAATAAAGCTCTGGGAGGCGCTGCTGAACAAGTAATAAAAATTCTTCCTGAGCTGGGTATGCTTGGTGCTATCGGCTTTGGTACATATGGCGCTTATAGAGTCCTAAAACTTATTGTTACTAGAGGTCCGGCTTACGTAGAAGCAAAGATGGCAACTAAAGACAACAAGACCCTGGCATATATATTCAAGAGAGAATTTGGTGTAGATGTCTATACAGATGATGTAAGAGTTGGATCACCAGGACAAGGCAAGATTGGCGGCACAGTATGAAGACATACAACGAACTGATTACAGAAGCTACTCTTCTGAGCAATCCTGTTACTAACATGGCTAAGTTTTCAGCACTTAAAGGTGCTTATAAAGCTATTGAAAATCTAGCAAGAGATGTTGTTTATGGAGGAGCCAAGTTCATCGTTAAGAATCCCAACGTAGCTCTTGCAGCTGCTGTTGCTGTTGATAGCGTGTTTGGATTTGCCGGAACGAAAGCTCTAGGAAGATATTTCCAAGAGAGATTTCCAGGACACGCAATGTCTGTTTACAACACGCTTGTAAAGATAACTGTTGATTCTCAAGTCAATCCAAAGGATGTTGGGGACGCCCTCGAAGACCAGGTTAAAACAATGCGAGTATAAAATGTTTGGTGTGAGAAACAGTTCAAACGAACTGCTTTTATTTTACGACGTTCCTAAAAATGCTAGTACAACTATCAAAAAGCTATTCATCGATTATATCGGCGAGTCAGATTCTTATGACTTTTATGGCGAGCAATACATTGATCCAGATACAGGTGACCGTGTAGACAACATAGAAAAGTCTCAGGAATATAAGAAGGACAATACTGGCAAGAAAGACTTCCACGATCTTGCTTCTAACAGGGCATTTTTTGATCCTGGTTATAGTGAGAAGTACTACCGGATATGTGTTGTCAGAGATCCTCTCGAAAGATTTGTGTCTTGCTATAATCACCTGGCTCTTGTCAACAAGGAGATTGACTTTACGCCAGAGGAAGTGCTCGATCAGGTGATTGAAGACAAACCGTGTAATAACCATTTCTATCCACAAACAGTTTTTCTAGGAACAAATTATAGATACTATGATAAGATCTATAATGTGGATCAAATCTTTATGTTGGAACAAGATCTAAACAGCTTCTTTGACAAGAAAGCTCGAGCCCACCACTTCCAAACATCCGGTAGTTCAGTAGAGTTTCCTGTAGAAGTTGGAGCGATCGAAGAAAAGCTCAGAGAAGCATATAAAGAAGATTATAAAGTTTACGGAAAGTATTTCTAATGAAAATTTGTTATGTCGCCCACAGGTACTATCCTTTTCCAGGTGGGACTGAATACTATGTACAAAACATGGCTGAAGAAACTCTTTCACAAGGTCATGATGTTACGGTTCTAGCTTCTCAACACAAAGGTGATCAGAATGGTGTTAGAGTTACTAA
>CALBDR010000181.1 GCA_937927525.1 uncultured Candidatus Melainabacteria bacterium | reverse complement strand
CAATAAGCTCTACGATGATGCTTCTGGTTTAACTGGAATGCTGGAAGCAAATGACGCATGGAATAATTTATCAATAAAGCCTAAAATTGCCACAGTAGCTGTTTCTGATATGCCAAATCATGGACTTGGGGTGAGAGATGGAGATCTCATAGCTTCAGCAGGAGAAACACAACCTGAAGCAATTGCTGATCCAGAACAAGTTAAAACTTTAAGCTTTCTACAGTCAGCATGGACTTATGACCATCTCTACACTCAAAGTGAGGGTAAACTTGATATATTCAATAACTCGAGTATCAGTTATACTTTTGATGAAAGATTTTTAGAATACCATGAACTCTCTTTAAAATTACAATCAGAAGAAAATATAAAAAAAAAATATACTAGCGAAAATGGACAAATAAATAAAGATTTATTAACTCAAGATTTTAATAGATATAAAGAACTAAATGAAACCTTCAATACTGAAGTTGATGATTTAGATGTCGTATTTGAAGACGAGACTTCTAAAGCAAATACTATTTCCCAAGCCTCAGCTACGCGCATGACAGCAAATGAAAGAGATGAGCAAATAAAAATAGGTTTAGAGACCATATTGAAAAAAGGAAATGAAAGTACATCAACTCAAAGAGAGCAAAATTCTAAAGAGATAAGGCATGCAGAAGACACAGGTCAACCACCTGAAGTAATAGAAGCTCTAAGAGAAAGAGATGCAGAATTAGCAGAGCGAGAAGAAAATTTTAAAAGATTAACCCCTGAGGATATTGAAAGAGTAGCTAAAAGAGCAAGCTCAGATATTGAAAGATTATCACAATCATCTAATCCAAAAGATAAGAAAAAAGCTAAAGAGTTGGAAGCTGACTTAGCTGAGATGATGAAAACTGGGGAAATGTCAGATCGACTTAAGGTTTACTTAACAGAACAAGCAACTAAGGATGAAAAGACTGAGCTTAGTGAAGTAGCAAGATTCATCCTTGTTGATAAAGAGACTTTACTTGATGTCTTCGACAAAGACCCTGAAGACTATAAGGGAAGAAGCTCAGCTGAAATTTTAAAAGAATTAGCAGGTGATATTGATTCACGAAGTGTAGATGAGATAGTTTCAGATTTAAACTTAAATAAAGAAGAAAATTTACGCGTACACACACGCCATACAACTGTTGAACAATTACAAATCAAATACAACTACAAATCAACCATTTATAAAAGTCAAAACGATATACACAGAAGTCAAACTCAACACAGACCATCAATGAAAGAACAAATTGCTAGCACCCAATTCGATAGAGAAAATGGTTTAAACCCTACAGCACCAGGACAAGCATCTGCATCATTCCAAGCAAAAGTTACAACTATCATGCAATTAGAGGGTGTCCCACGTGATATTGCTGAAAAAATGGCTCAAGGAATGCCACTTGAAGAATTAACAGCATATATAGAAGAAAATCACAATAGTGACGCTATGCTTGCAAGCCTAGGTTTAATCCAAGAAATTGAAACTTATGAACTCAACCAAGGTTTAAATATAAATAATATCGATATAACCTATGCCAGGAACTCAGGGCTAAGAACTCCACTCGCTTTTAATACCGATAGCTTTCTAGGTATACAGTTCGGTTAACTAAACATCTTAGTTTCTTTAATTTTAAAGATATCAACACTAGAAAATAAAAGTGTCTTCGTTATAAATAATGAACTGAATAAACTTAGTACAACACCTATTAATAAAGTAATAGCAAAGCCTTTCACTATCCCAGTCCCAAACATAATAAGAATTAAACAAACCATAGAAGTATTCATATTACTATCGAAGATACTAGTATAAGCTCGCTCAAAACCGTCTCTAAGACCAATATAAACAGATTTTCCAGATCTCATTTCTTCTTTAGCTCTTTCGAAGATTAATATATTAGCGTCCACTGCCATACCGATACTTAAAATGAAACCGGCAACCCCTGCTAGTGTAAGAGTTACAGCTCCTTTAAATACTGCTAAAGCTAAAAGAACATAGATTGATAGCGCTAAAGAAGCTACTAAACCAGAAAACCTATAAGTAAAAAGCATAAATAAAATTACACATAAAAATCCAAACAAACCTGCTTGCAAACTTTTAGCAATAGATTCTTTACCTAAACTTGCACTGATAGATCTTTCAGTAAGGATTTTAACAGGAACAGGTAAAGCACCAGCATTTAATTGAACTGCTAAATCTTGAGCTTCTTCGACTGAAAAATCACCAGAAATCTGTCCAGAGCCTGCTGTAATAGCACTTCTAACAACAGGAGCTGAAATGAGATTACCATCTAAGAATATAGCTAAAGGCTTACCTATCATTCCAGAAGTTAAATCGCCAAACTTTTTAGCAGCTGCAGGCTTCAAATCAAAAGAAACTATCCAATTAAAGCCCCCCTCTGTAGCTGCTTGTGCTCTTTTAAAATCTGCCCCAGTAATACCCGTATTAACCCACTCACCTTTATCACCAAGCTTCTTAAATTCCAAGAAAGCAGTAGCTAGTAGTCTTCTTTTAACCAGCTCTGGATCAACACCTGGAATTTCAACAAGTATTCTATCTTTACCAACTTGCTGAACAACAGCTTCAGTAGTGCCAGATGCGTTAACTCTATTTTCAAAAACTTTTACTAAGCCTGCCATTATATTAGGAGTAATTTTTTCGACTTGTTTATTCGGTAAAGCTTGAAATTCAAATTGAGAACCACCAACTAAATCTAAACCTAGGCTTAGATCATAAAAAGCAGAGTAACCAAACAAGCTAAAGCTTGCTTCTTTTTTTATATCTTCTGTTAACCCAGAACTTTTCTGGAAATTAAAAATATTAGATATTGACCATATAATTAATAAGCCAATAAAAATTACCTTAAAATTACGTTTTACAAATTCCATGCATATGTAAATTTAGCATGGATCTAAAAACTTACACTTAAATACAGAATAATTTTTAGGTTCGTATATTTCCTTAGCTTTTCTATATAAATTGTTTAAATTACCAGTATCCTCAGGGTAAAAAGCGAGCATAGTAGAACCAGAGCCAGAGAGTAATACCTTATTAGCAAAGAGTCTGGATTTTAGAGTATCTCTGATTTGAGATAAAACAGGATACTCTGGAAATAAAGCTTCTTCGAAATTATTATATAACTCATTAATAGTTTCCTTGTTCTCTATAGTCATTAATGCGGGATCTTTATTAAATACTAAACCTGTTATCTTTTTCATCCTAAGCCGCTCCGCGTACCTATTTAAAATTTCGTATGCTTTAGCAGTATCGATACCAAAATCAGGCTTAATGATAATTAAGTTAGAGATATCTTTCGGGTTTAAAACAATCTTAGGTTCAGAGAATATTTCCCCACGCCCTTCAGCATATCTTCTCGGTTTCTCAGGTGAATTTAAACAAAACGGAACGTCTGAACCTAATTCTAAAGCAATCTCTTCAAGTAATTCTGACGCCATCGTACAATTATAGTTTTCAGTAAAGTATTGATTTAAAACCCTAAGCATTGCTCCAGCATCAGCACTACCACCACCTAAACCTGCTTGAATAGGTATTTTCTTGTTTAAATTTATAAATATCTTTAAAATTCTGATTTGATCTAGAACTTTAGGGTTCATTTTTTCAAGGTAAATTTTAATAGCCCTGTTTATTAAATTATCTTCCCCAAAGGACTCTGTTTCTTTAGAGTTAGATTTGAATTCTATCTCGTAGTTAAAATTAACAGATTGCGCAACTAAAGCTTCAAATTCTACAGTTAGCTCATCACATAAATCAATGGACTGAAAGACTGTTTTTAAGTTGTGATAACCATCATCACGAGGATAAAACTTTTTATCAAGTATATTAAGATAAAGATTGATCTTCGCTGGTGCTTTTTCTTGATATCCTGCCTTAATAATCACTTGTTTATATTATGTACTAAATATACATAAAAATTAACATCTAAGAAGCAAAATACACTAGATAAATTAATATTAAATTGTAAACTGAAAACTGAATAATACCTGATCTCGTTAGAACGCTCCACTAATGAGGATTGAGTTGATCAGTGTTTAAAATAAACTCATTAGCTTCATTGCGATCGACCTTCGGGCTGAGCCCTACTCCTTAAAAGGAGGTGATCCAGCCACACCTTCCGGTACGGCTACCTTGTTACGACTTCACCCCAGTCATCGGCACCACCTTAGACAGCTTCCTCCCAGAGGGTTAGATCACCGGCTTCGGGTGTTACAGACTTCCGTGGTGTGACGGGCGGTGTGTACAAGACCCGGGAACACATTCAACGCAGCATGCTGATCTGCGTTTACTAGCGATTCCTACTTCATGCAGGCGAGTTGCAGCCTACAATCCGAACTGAGATTGGCTTTAAGAGATTAGCATCCTGTCACCAGGTAGCAACTCGTTGTACCAACCATTGTAACACGTGTGTAGCCCTGGACATAAGGGCCATGATGACTTGACGTCGTCCACACCTTCCTCCGGTTTAACACCGGCAGTCTCGCTAGAGTGCTCAACTAAATGTTAGCAACTAACGACATGGGTTGCGCTCGTTGCGGGACTTAACCCAACATCTCACGACACGAGCTGACGA
>CALBDR010000180.1 GCA_937927525.1 uncultured Candidatus Melainabacteria bacterium | reverse complement strand
AGTAAGATATGCTGTGGCGTCATTACCATACTCAATACCATACGCTGTGTTATCATCAGCAATGATTTGTTGTGATGCTTTTTCTTCCTCAACTATTTGGGAATTACTTAAATCAACTGATTCATAATGTTGTTCCTCATCTTTTCTAAATGGATTTTTAAATAATTTCATTTTTTTGTTTTATGATGTTTACGTTTACTAAAAGGTCCGTTACCTTTCATTATTTCCCTATTATTCATATTGTTGCTGAAGTCGTTGAATGAATAAGTTAACATGAAAAGAGCTAAAGATAAAGCTCCTATGATAAATCCCCAAACGGCAAGTTCAGCTACATCCCCTAACCATACCCAAAAGATATATTACTATGCTAGACATCAAAAAAATACGCCAAGAACCAGATTTAATAAAAGAATTACTTTCTTGTAGGAATTCAGGATTTATTAACATTGTTGACCAGATACTTGAAGTTGATGAAAAATGGCGTGAAAAACTTTCAGAGAAAGAGAAACTTGAAGCAGAAAGAAATCAATTAAGTAAGTTAGTTGGACAAAAAAAAGCGAAAGGTGAAGATGCCGAAGAAGAATTAAAACTGCTCAACACCATTAAAGATAATCTAAAAGAAATCTCTGAACTCGAACCGGTATTTTCTGAAGAACAGAAAAAACTTTTATTAGACTTACCGAACACTCCAAGCCCTTGCACTCCTAAAGGTAAAGACGAGGAAGATAATAAACTAATTTTAGAGTGGGGAGAAAAAAGAGATTTCAAATTCACTCCTCTAGAGCATCACGAAATTGGTGATAAATTAAAAGCATTTGATTTTGAAAGAGGAGTCAAGCTTGCTAAAAGTCGTTTTACTGTAATGGCTGGTATTGCAGCTAAACTAGAAAGAGCTTTAATGAACTTTATGTTAGATAAAGCTACTGAAAATGGGCATCAAGAGTTTAATTTACCTGTAATTAATAACTCTGAATCTCTTTATGGTACAGGACAGTTTCCTAAATTCAAAGAAGATGTATTCAAACTTGAAAACGAAGATTTATATTTAATTCCTACAGCTGAAGTACCACTCACAAATTTATTTCGAGATGAAATAGTTTCTGAAGAATTACTTCCACTAAGGCTTACAGCATACACTCCTTGTTTCAGATCTGAAGCTGGTTCCGCTGGAAGAGACACTAGAGGAATTATTCGTCAGCATCAGTTTAACAAAGTTGAACTAGTAACCATTTGCAAAGCAGAAGATGCAGAAGCTGAACATGAAAGACTAACTCTTAATGCTGAGTCCGTTCTTCAAGCACTAAATTTACCTTATAGGAAAGTACAACTTTGTACTGGAGATTTAGGTTTTAGCGCAACAAAATGTTACGACTTAGAAGTTTGGTTTCCAAGTCAAAATAGGTATAGAGAAATCAGTAGCTGTAGCTGGTTCAGTGACTTTCAAGCAAGAAGAGCACAAATCAGATTCAAGCGTCCAAATCCACAAAACCCTAAAAAATCAAAAAATGAGTTATTACACACTATTAATGGATCTGGCTTAGCAATTGGAAGAACTTTAGCTGCAATAATAGAAAATTACCAGAATGAAGATGGAACTTTTAATATCCCAGAAATATTAAAGCCATATATTAGTCAATCTAGTCCAAAATACGCATTTTCTTAACTCTAGCTTAAAGTAAATACCCAATAATTAATGTAGAGTGGTATAAAAATGAGTGAGGAAATACAAAATTTTGATTCTGTTAAGGATCAAATGAAAATCTCCAATAGCGCTCTAGAGCAAAAAATACAGGATCTCGTCAACGCAGATCTTAGTATAACTTATAGCGCTCAAGAAATTGACAAAGCTGTTGAAATTATTGATATCGACAATGATGGAAAAATCAATAAAAACGAAGCAGATCTTCTCATAAAGGATATCGGTTCTGGTAATTTACACTCTCGATATGATGTTGATAACGATCAAAACATTTCTCAATTTGAAATAGAACTATTTACGCATGGTATCGGTGAAATCAATTCCTTAGTTAACTCTAAATTTAATAACCTATCTCAACAAGATCAAATATCATATGCACAAATACAATTTGATGAAGATAATGATGGAGAAATTGATGATGACGAACTAGCATCTATGCAATCAACAGTTATTTATTCAGACTATACAAAGAACATGGATCTTGATGGAGATTTAGCTGTTCTGAATAACGAAGTTACACTTTACGTTCAAGCACTATCTAATATTGAAAATTCTAAACTAACGAAATATAACGACCAAGTTCAAGATTTAGTTAATGATCCTGTACTTAATTTAAGTGACTATGTCAATAATAACGGTATTCCTGTCACAGCTGAAGACCAAGCAAAATATATTATAGCTAGAAGTAAATTTGCATCTAAAAATCCTAATGGAGAAATCGAAACAGAATTAACTCTATCTCAACAAATCAATCTTCATAACAGTGTTATATATTCTACTCTTGATAATGACCACGACTTAGATGGTGATCTGAAAATTAGCGATACCGAGAAAACAATCTATAAAGAAGCATTGGAGGATCTTAAGGTAAAAAATTTAGAAGCTTTTAATAAAAAAGTTCAAGATATAGAAATCAATGAAGGAGTATCAAATCTTGAAGCCACCTATTTATATATCATTGACATTATTAAAACAGATAAAGATAAAGACCTAACAGTAAAAAATGTTCAAACTCTAAGTGACGCGATTGAAAAGGGTGACTATGCTTTAAAATATGATTTGAATGGTGATTTTGAAGTAGACAGTACCGAAAAAACTTATTTAGAAGATGCTTTAAATTATATATACACGAAGAAAGACAATGACTTAGCGCAAAAAATTACAGATACAAAACTCAAATACAACGTAAATACCGATGACGAAGCTAAAGAGATCATTGCTCAAGAAACATTTGATATTTTCAATAAATTCCATAATGAATCTGTAGCGAATAATAATAATTTAACAACCCAACAAAAACAAAACTTAACTCGAGAACCTTTTAACGTAGAGCTATTTAATGAAATGAAAAAAGCATTAAACAAAAACTCTTATGATAAAAGATTAGACTTAAATAACGATTCCAAGTTAACAGATGACGAAGTCCAAGTCTTTGTAGACTTAAAAGACAAATATATGAATAATAGACAAACAGAGTTTGCTAATAAAAATTCAACCGATGAAATAACAAAAATATTTGATCTCAATGAAGATGGTCAACTCAGCTCTAAAGAGATGGAAGATTTTAAAGAGTTTGTCAATAACAACAACAATTACGATTTAGATATGGATGGTGAATCTACACTCGCTGAGAAGAAACTAATTCAAGATACATATGCAAATCTATATGCTGCGAGGATAGCACAAACTAATACAACAGTTAAAAAACAGTTCGATAAAGATAATAATTCCACTTTAAGTAGTGATGAAAAAGTAGATTTTATAGAAACATTCCATAACAGTATCAATACTTTAAATATGAGTTGGAATGTTTATAACGATCTTAAAACAGGAGCTAATAGTCATGGAAAAACCCCTGAAGAAATCGATGATTTCATAGAGCGCTATGAATCAGCGACAAACAATTTAAAGCTGGACCTAAACCATGACCTCTTAGTAGCTAACGATGTACCAGTCTTAGAAAGTAAGTTTAATGCCTTCATTCAAGAATTTGAAAATAATTATAATGGTAACCTGAGCCAAGACGTATTTAAAAAAGTTGATAAAAATGATGATGGAAATATAAGTGTTTCAGAGTTAAGAAAGTTAGAAGATTTAATAGATGCAAATCAAAATGGGAACATGGCTTTCAATAAAGAGTACGATATTGATGGAAACCTATTTTTAACAAATTCTGAGCTCAATGAATTTCAGCAATTAAAAAACACAATAGAAACAAATCTTCAAAACTCATTCAGTTCAAAAAGGATTACAGAACAGAAAAATCTTATAAAAGATGAACTTGGTATAACGAATACTCAAGCAAAAATAGCGGCACTCAATCCTAATATTCAAGATGAACAAATTAAGATCTATGAACTAGAAGAGGAAATGCGAAATGACTTATTAATAATAAAAAATAATCTACAAGAAATTCAAAAAAATAAAAATGACATAGCGTTACTAAATCCTAATATCCCTACTGAAAAAGAAAGAATAGATGAGTTGAATCTAGATCTAGAAAGAAGATTGAAAAAAATAAGTGATATCGATGGAAGTAAAGAGCTAGGACCTGATGAAATAGCAGCTTATAACTCTATGATTGATGATATTGTCGGTCCAGTATTAAGCGTTAGCTCACCAAATTATCAAGAAATTGATTTTACTAATGCAAGCTTTAGCTCTTACCATTCAGGACAAGATGGTGCAAACCCTTATCAGTCAGATATAAGTGTCCTTCCAGAAGGTAATGGAGTAAAAATTACTGGCAATACTTGGAAAAAAATGAATTTCAATTATAATATCAAATCCAATACAGTCATTGAATTTGAATTTAAAGCAGATAGAATAGCTGAAATACACGCTATTGGCTTTGACACTGATAATACCTACACCACAGGTACCAATAACTACTTCGTCGGTGGAACTCAAACCGGTTTAAGCAATTTCCTTTCAGTTGGTAATAATTATGACAATCAAGATGTAGGAGAATATAAAAAATACAAACTACAAATCGGTAATTCTCTAGCTGGTCAAAATACAAATTATCTAACTTTCATGCATGATGATGATGAACAAACAAACCTTAATACACCAGCTGACAACTTGATGTCGACAGCTATTTTCCAAAACATAAAAATCTATGATGATCCGAGTAATACCGCTGCATATCAATTAGCAAAAGAAATTTACGCTAAAGATAATCAAAACCTTACTCAAGATGAGGTAGATGGTTTAAAAAGAAACATAAATGCATTTGAATCAAGAAATGTATATAACCCTAAATTAGATATAAACAATGATGGACAGGTCTCAAATGAAGAAATAGAGGTACTCAAGATTTTAGAACTTTCAGAACAGAAAAAAATAAATGATCAAATCGAATCTCATGAAAATCAATTAGCAAATGACTTTGATAATAATAACTTTATACATGTCAATAATACTAAAGTTAACAAGGCTCAATTAAATCAAACTATTCTAAACAGCTACGATGAAGATAAAGATGGACAAATGAGCTATGATGAACTAAAAGAATTAAATAATAGCTTTACCACTGAAAGATTAGTTGACTTGGATCAAATCACAGACAAGTTATCTAGTGATGAAAAGTTAGCTTATGAGAACTTTATTAACCAAGAAAAAGCACAAAAAAGTGCTGCTGTTGCAGCTATGACTCAGGCTGATCGTGATACTCACTATACTAAATACATTGCTGAAATATTTAATGTTGAAAATACGAACTTAAATAACCCCAATCAAATATTTGGCGATAGAGAACGTCTTAGCAAAAGAGATTTGATCGTTTTAGATCAAATCATAAATAATCAATTAGTTGCAAATAATATTGGTCAAAAGAAATATGATCTTGACTTTGACCAAAGTGTAGATGGTAATGAAATATCCTACTTTATTAAATTCAGAGATGCCTATTATCAACATGTCGAAAATGAAACTGGAACAGCTGGCTATGATCAACTTGCCTTAAATTTCTATGATACAAATGGTAACGGCATTATAGACATGGATGAATTCGCAAAACTCGAAAAAAGACAGAATTATTTTACAAATAATAATATTACGAATAAATCAAATAGAAGTGTCGACCTCGATGGTACAAGACACATATCATTAGCAGAAGAAACAGCTATAACCGATCTCTATAACACTGTAAAAGCATCATTCCAAAGCTTTTACAATGCTAATACTCAAGATGATATTGCTGAAATGAAAATCGATCTAAATGGTAATGGGGTTATTGATAGAAATGAAGCAAAGCTTCTTAACCAAATGGTTAACTCTGGGAACTTTGATGCAAAGTATGACTTAGATATGGACGGAGTAGTCGACAATAGCGAAAAAAATGTTTATGCAAACTTAAATACAACAATCATGAATGATAAATCATCAGAGTTTGCTGATATGTCAGCTCAAGGAAAAGAGCATGCTGCTCAAAAGAAATTTGACCTAAATCTTGATGGAGAGCTAAGTGCAGCAGAGCTTGAAGAGTTACGTAAGTTCTCGAATAATAATTCTTATTCAAACAATATTCAATTAGACTTAGATGGAGACTTTACTGTTAGCGCTGAGGAGGAATTAATATATGAAAACCTTTTAACAACGCATACTACAAACAAAGTAAATGAATTTACAAATCTTAGTAATGAACAGAAAAAAGGACTAGCGTTTATTAAATTGCGAAGTAATAACAATCCTACTTTAAACCATACAGAAATGCTTCGACTAAGAGATATAGTTGCAGGCAATATAAGCAATAATAGCTATGATTTAAATGGAGATGGAGTATTCACCAGCGCCGATAAAGTAGCATATCAGTTACTCTTAACAGATCTTGATAGTGAAAGCACAGCTAATTATCAAGCAATGACAGATGTACAAAAGAAAGCTCTAGCATTTGATAAATTTGATAGTAATGGAGATGATAAGCTTGATGATCAAGAATTAGAGAAGCTAAGTCAATTACTCAACAATCAAGTCCAAAATAAATCCTATTATGATCTTAATAATAATCAAAGTTTTGATGACCTAGGTGGATCAAACCCAATGGATGAAAAATCAATCTATCAATCACTCTATGATGATGTCAAAGAAACGAATAGAAAAGATTTCAAAACATTATTTTCAGATGAAGAGCAATTAAAACACGCTAATCAAAAACTAAAAAGTCATTTAGAAAAAATAACCGGTCAAGATTCAATTAATGATGATACTCTTCTAAAGTTCTTTAGGGTAGACGATGGAATGACAAGCTCTGAAAAAAATACATTTAAATCTTTCATACTGAGTAATGGTTTAGAACTTAATTTAAATGACGATCATAACTTTATCAGCATCGATAATAATAAAGCCGGAAGTTATGATGTAAATGACCTCGATATTTACGTTGAAATGTTAGAAAAAATGGTTGAAGAAAATAATAGGATAAAAAACATTTTAAACAACAACCCGTAATATGCAATCCTTTCATAGAAACGTTTTCAAGCTAATTTCATATCAAAAAATAGCAAAACTTCCCTTTGTATTAGTGAAAGATAAAGAGAGAAATAAGGGAGAATAGTTATGAGTTTTGGTAATTTAAATATATTTAATAGAGAATCAAAAGGAATGAACCCTCCTGGAATGAGAAGGTTTAATCCAGTTGGAAGACTTAATAGACTTCAGAATATAGATGCACATTACGGAACTACTTTTGCAACGAGGTTTGGTGATAGGGTGGAAACAAGACTTTCTAATAGAGGTGTTCATCTGCAGGAATTAGACACAAGCAATTTTAGTGATCAACAAATGAATAGATATAATAGTTTAGTTGACCTCAATCAATTCAGACAAGATACTTGGGCAAATATAACAAGTGTAACGGAAACTAGTTAATTTAATTTTAAGAATAAAATATTGTTATATAATTATCAACATGCCTAAAAATTATCTAAGTATTAACGATATCAGTAAAGAGGAATTAGAAAATTTATTAGAGAGATCTTCACAGCTAAAAGCAGATATTAAGAATGGCGTTGACCAAAGTACTCTTCTTAAAGGTAAGTCTATCGGAATGATCTTTGAAAAGCCTAGCTTAAGAACTAGAATTAGTTTTGAAGTAGGTATTAGACAGTTAGGTGCATTCCCTATAGTTTTAAGTGCTCAAGAAATCATGATGGGTGGTAGAGAAACTCGCCAAGATGTCTCTAGAGTAATGTCTCAGTATTTAGATATGGTAATGATTAGAACTTTTGGTCATGATGTTGTTGAAGAATTTGCTTCACATAGTGGCATTCCGGTTATTAATGGACTTACAGATTTAGAACACCCTTGTCAAACTCTTGCAGATTTATTAACGATTAAAGAGCACTATGGTTCATTTGAAGGTTTAAAAATAGCTTATATCGGTGATGGTAATAACACTGTCAGAAGCTTAATGCTTGCTTGCACGAAGCTTGGGATTAACATCTCAGTAGCTTGTCCATTAAATTTTGAACCTGGAAAAGAATTTGAATCTGAGTTTACTCACGTTTGTCACGGTGTTGGAACTGCTGCTGAAGGAGCAGATGTAATATATACGGATGTTTGGTCCAGTATGGGACAGGAAAAAGAAGCTCAGGAGCGTAAGCAAATATTCTCAGGTTACCAAGTGAACACTAGTCTTCTAGAAGAATTTGCTAAAGAGTCTGCTATTGTTCTTCATTGTCTTCCAGCTCATAGAGGTGAAGAGATTACAGCTGAAGCTCTTAAAGATCATGAAACCACAATTTTAAGACAAGCAGAAAATAGACTTCACACTCAAAAAGCTGTTATGCTTCACTTACTTGGTGTATAAAACCTAAGAGCTTGTTTTCTCTTTAGTTTTTTTACGAAATATATTAATCCTGCTTTGAGGTCCCATGTCATACATGGTTAGCTTAAATGTCTCGTTGATATTGCCACTTATATCAATATTTGCATGATTTGCTTTTATGGAAAAGTTATTTGGTGTATAAGTAATATCGGCACCTAGATCAATGCTGTCTAAAGAAAAATAATCACCATCTAAGGTCTCGAACTCTAAACGGCTTCCAGCTGGTAAAAATTCTAAATTCAACTCATTATTTTTATTATGAATAGCAATTTTTAAGCTTGTTGGTTCTTTAATTAAGCCACCATTAACATATACCTGAGCATTTTCACCCGAGAGGATAAGCTCTTTTACTGGTAGGAGGTCATTATGATCAATCGCATATTTTCTCGATTCATTAATAAAGAAAATCTCATCTAGATGATCAGGGAAATTTTCATAAGCTCGTGAATTTATATCTACTTTCATCAAATCCAAACCATAAATTTCAGCAAAATCTTGAATTTGTTCAATGTGACTTCTAGCAAGTGACCTTTTAAAAGGAGAATATGGATGTCTTTTATAAGTATCCAAATTTAGAGATAATGACTTATTAAGTCTAATTATTAGCATATTCTCTAAAACCTTTTCTGGAAGTATTGCGATTGCCTCTTTAACTTTTACTAAATCTATAATTTGATCCTCTGAGCCATCAAGTTTATCTAATAGAAACTCTAAATCCATAATCAAGCCCTGACTGAGGATCTTACTTTCAGTAACCCCTTCCCAAAAACTTACAATCTCTTGATAGTCTCGATCATAAATCCCTAAATGCAGTTTACCGTCAGGTTTTTGCTCAACTGGACAAGGGCATTGACTTGTTTTTTTATAAAAATTGTCATCTAAAGCTTGGGAATCTGACTTTTCAGCCAATTCAATTAAGTTTTCAAACATAGTCTTAATTGACTTTTTACCCATATTACTTTATTTGTAGTTTTAGTTAAGTTCTTCTTAAGGGCTAACTTTAAAATACACTTTTTAAAAACTTCTATGTTAAACTCAGCTCTTATGACCGTAATAGATGCTATACCTGAAATAGACCCATCCATTTTATCAGCAGAAGAAGCTTTACAAAGTACCTGGGGAAAATTTAGAGAAAACAAATACCATAACCAGATAAAAGTACTGAAAGCCTTCCAAAAAGCCGGAATTCAAAACGCACATTATTCGTGGGTAACAGGCTATGGTTACGATGATCTAGGAAAAGATAAGCTAGATGAGCTTTACGCTCACTACTTTAATACTGAAGCTGCTATAGTAAGGCTTCAATTAGTTTCAGGAACTCATGCTATTAGCTGTGCCATTTTAGGAAATTTAAATACAGGCGATAAACTAGTCGCTGTCACAGGTAAACCTTATGATACTTTACAAAGCGTCTTCAAAAAATTTAAAACTAAATACTCAATTAATTATGCTGAAGGTGAGAATAATTTAGACTCTGAAACTAAAGTGGCTTTCTTGCAGCGCTCACGTGGTTATGAGTGGCGTGATAGTTATGGTTTGGACTATTTGAAAGAAAAAATAGACTTAATTCATGACAAAGCTCCTAATGCCATGATCTTTGTTGACAATTGTTATGGTGAATTCACTCAGAAACTAGAACCCACTGATATCGGAGCAGATCTTATCGCTGGCTCATTAATCAAAAACCCTGGTGCGGGAATTGTAGCAGCAGGAGCTTATATCGCTGGTAAAAAAGAATATGTAGATAATGCAGCAGAAGTTTTAACCGCACCTGGAATTGGAACACATGGTGGCTGTAGCTTTGATCAAAACCGCCTAATGTTTCAAGGATTTTTCCTTGCTCCATCCATAGTCTATGAAGCACTAAAAGGTATGAGCCTCGCTGCAAAAGTTTTATCAGATGAAGGTTTAGAAACTATTCCAGCTTTTGATGCTGAGAGAAATGACATAATCCAAGCAATAAAATTTAACAGTGAAAAAAAACTAATAAAGTTCTGTGAACTGGTCCAGAAAAATAGTCCAGTAAACTCGATGTTTAGCCCGATCCCAGATGAAATCTCAGGTTATGATGATCAAATTATCATGGCAGCTGGGGCTTTTATTGAAGGTTCAAGTATTGAGCTTTCAGCTGACGGTCCACTAAGAGAACCATATATAGGCTACCTACAAGGTGGACTTTCTTATGCGCACACACGCTACGTAATCTCAGAAGTAAAGAAGGCTATCAGCCTTTTAAGTTAAAAACATTCCGCTAGAAATCTACAAAAAAACGAATCTAAATCATAATTTAACGAAGCTCTTACCTATTTTTTTGATCAACAGCCATTTTTGTGAGAAAATATAAACTGCTTTGATAATTGCAGAAAATCTATGTAAATCTTTCCATGAAGGTAACAATAAAGAACATGTTATCTTAGGTAATGCCAATTTGGAAATCTCTAAGGGAGAGTTCATCATAATATTTGGTGCTAGTGGCTCTGGTAAGTCTACTTTCCTAAACTTAGTTAGTTGCCTCGATAATATTGACTCAGGCTCATTAAAAATAAATGATATTGATCTAGCAAAAATTAGTGAAGAAGAAAAAACTTTATTTAGAAGAAAAAACATAGGCTTTATTTTTCAGAATTTCAATTTAATTCCGACTCTCACCGTGGAGGAAAATATTTTATTACCACTTGAGTTAAATGGTTTATACACAAAAGAAAATATTGATTTGAGCTTAAGTATGTTAAAAACTGTAGGTTTAATTAATAAAAAATCTTCTTTTCCTGAAAAACTCTCTGGTGGTGAGCAACAAAGAGTTGCCTTAGTCAGAGCTTTATCTCATAGACCAGAAATCCTACTTGCTGATGAGCCAACCGGTAACTTAGATTCAGAAACAGCAGAAGTGGTAATGAATTTACTCATGACTCTTAGAAAAGATTATGCCCCTACTACCATTATGGTGAGTCACGATAGAGATTTAATCAGATATGCAGATAGAGCAGTGTACCTTAAGAATAGAGTTTTCCATAAAAATGCAGCTGAGCTAGAAGAGAGAGATATAAAAAATGCTTCCAATATCACTCTATAAATCTAGTACTCGATTCATCACTAAAAACTCTTGGCAATTCTTTTCATTAATTGCAGGTATAGTTCTTTCAGTCGCTATTATCACTGCAACAGATATTGCTATTAATTCAGCAACAAAATCTTTTAAACTATCCACCGAAATTATCAACGGAAAAGCTAGTCATCATATAATATCAAACTCTGAAAAGATTTCAGAGAAAGTTTTAAACAGATTATATTTAAATGAGAACATCGCAATAACACCTATTATTGAAGATTTTATAGTTAAAGACGAGGAACTCTATAAAGTAATCGGATTTGATCCTTTCTCAGATTATGAGTTCCGCTCTATTTCAAATGACCTAACTTTAAAAAAATTCAATGCTTCCCCTTTTATTAACAACTTAGAAGCTTTTTTATGCTCTAAAAGAACAGCAGAAAACCTGAAAATAGTTTCTGGTGACACCATCGAATTTAATAACACTAGAGGAAATTACCCACTTAAATTATATGGGATTCTAGATTCTGGCTCTCAAGAAGAAAGTTCTAGCTTAGATAATATCCTATTTGTAGATATATCAACTGCACAGGAATTACTGAATTTAAAGTCATATATAAGCAGAATTGACTTAATACTTCCTAATAACTTTGATACAGAAGCTTTTAAAGATAAATTAACCAAGCTTGATGAATCATTAATTTTAATTAAAGCCTCTGATAGAAATGAGTCTAAGGAATTAATGACTAAGTCTTTCAATACTAATTTAAGCGCCCTTAGCTTGCTTGCTATGTTAGTAGGAGTTTTTCTAATTTATAATACTATGACTTTTTCAGTACTGCAAAGAAGAAAGATCATAGGTATTTTTAGAGCTATTGGCTCCAGTAAAAATGAGATATTTTCTAGCATTATTTTCGAATCCAGCTTACTTGCACTAATTGGAACTATACTTGGGATCGGTTTAGGGATTGCTTTAGCGAAGGTCATACTTGACCTAATCACTAGAACCATAAACGATTTATACTTCGTAATTCAGGTAAATCAAATCAATATAGATACCATAGATTTATTAAAGCCTGCTCTAATAGGAATTTTCACTTCTATATTTTCAGCATTTTTACCAGCCTTAGAAGCAAGTAATACTCCAGTGAGTAATGCTCTAAAAGAAATAGACATAGAAGAAAAAAGTAAAAAGTATATTCCTCAATTAAACTTAATTGCATTAATTTTAATTGTTTTAGCATTTATTATATTTTTCATTTTCACTCACAATATCCCACTCTGCTTCTTAGGTTTATTCTTATTAGTCTTTGGCTGTGCACTTTTCATTCCTTGCCTAGTATATAACTCTGACTTTATTTTAAATTTCATATTTAAAGATAGTCTTGGGATTTCTGCAATCATTTCAGCTAGAAGCCTTCAAAAAAATCTAAGTCGTAACGCTATCGCTATTGCAGCTTTAAGTGTCTCATTATCCTTATTTTTATCCCTAGATATTGCTATCAGTAGTTTTAGAAACACCGTAGAGGACTGGTTAAATTACTCTTTATTTGCTGATGTTTATATTTCAAGCCCTAAGCTTGTTTCGAATAAAAACAATGTCTCTCTTGATAATAAAGTAATAAGCTTTGTCAAAAAAATAAATTCAGAAAATATATCAGAAATTAGTGAATATCATCTAAAAGATATAAGATCTCCAGATTCTACAGTAAGACTTGCAAGCATCAATTCATTAGAAGTAGTAAAGGACTCGTTTAAGTTTAAAGCTCCTCAAGACGAAGAATCTACTAAAAAGCTTTGGGAATTATTTGACAATAAAGGAGGTTTAATAGTGTCGGCTCCTTACGCATACAAGCATAATGTCAAAGTCGGTGAGGAACTTAAATTATTTACAGATAAGGGTTTAAAAAGTTTTAAAATATTAGGTATTTTTAATGACTATAGCTCTGACCAAGGTCTCTTGATTATGCATCAAAATTACTATAGATCACTATGGAATGATGATTCTGTAAGCTCACTTGGAGTCTTTATCAAAGATAAAGCAAATGATACTAATTTCATAGATAACTTTAAAGAAAAAGCGATTCAAAACAATATTCCGGCAGACAGTTTTGAGATTAGATCTAACAAACAACTCTTAGATGAATCACTGATTATCTTTGATAGAACTTTTAGAATTACCTCTGTTTTAAAATTTATAGCCATTATTGTTGCAGCTTTTGGTATTTTCAATGCTCTCTTAGCCTTGCTTATAGAAAGAAAAAAAGAATTTGCATTGCTTAAAGCTCTTGGCTTAAGTGATAAAGATATTTTCAAAACTAATTCTATTCAAGCTATCAGCATGGGAATACTCTCATGGTTATACAGTATTCCGATCGGAATTCTTTCTGCCTGGGTCATGATAGATGTTATCAATCATAGGTCATTTGGCTGGGACATTCACTTTAGCTTAGATCTAAAAAACTTTATGATTGCACTTGCTGTTTCTCTTGGCTGTGCCTTTCTAGCATCTATTTACCCAAGCTTAAAATTAAAAGATATACCAGCTTCAATTTTACTTAAAGACTAAACATGAAAAACAATACTATAGTCATCTTCATAGCTCTTATCCTCTTAGTTAGCCTAAGTTTCTTAGGTTTTAAGAATACAAACAACTCAAAAAACAAAGATTTCAATTTAACTAAACCAAGTAAATTAATGAAATCAAACAAAGAGGATGACGCTGCTTTTGCTAAAGCAATAGATCCTCGTGATTTTCTTTTTCCTGCAGACCATGGACCTCATAAAGAATTTAAAACAGAATGGTGGTATTACACAGGAAACTTAGAAGCTGAAAGTGGTGAGGAGTTCGGCTACCAGATTACTATCTTCAGAAATGGTCTAATGCCTGAAAGTTCAGAATCTAGACCTAAGGCAAACTCTTGGCAAAGTAAACAAATCTATATGGCACACTTTGCCATATCAGATATCTCAAACAACCATTTCTATTCGTACGAAAAATTCTCAAGAGACTCAGCAGGTTTAGCTGGAGCAAAAGCAGAACCTCACAAGGTTTGGTTAAAAGACTGGTCTATTAAATCTTTTGATAATAAAAGTGGTGAAACTTACCCAGTTCTTATCACAGCAAAAGAGGGCGATGTTGAACTTCAGCTAGAATTAGACCCGGTAAAACCAATAACCCTTCAAGGAAATAGAGGACTAAGTCAAAAGACACAAGGCTTAGGTAATGCTTCTTATTACTATTCTATTTCTAGACTTGCAAGTGTCGGAAATATAAAGATTAAAGAGAAATCATATAAAGTTAAAGGTTATAGCTGGCTTGACCGTGAGTGGAGCACTAGCTCTTTAGGTGATTCTTTAGTCGGCTGGGATTGGTTCGCCTTACAGTTATCTAACAATATTGAAATAATGTACTATAGACTTAGAGATTCAGCTGGAAACACAGACCCCTACAGCACTGGTGTGATTATTGACTCAGAGGGACAAAAGCATAGCTTTTCTTATCAGGATATAAAACTAAAAGAGAAATCTCATTTCCATAGTTCATATAGTGATAGTCACTACCCAGTAACTTGGAGAATGGAAATCCCGAAATTAAAGCTTAAAATCAATATCAAAGCTGCTGTTAAAGATCAGGAACATCATAATGCTTACCCGTACTATGAAGGTGCCGTAAAAATTGGTGGTAACTTTGCTGATGAGAAAATTAGTGGTAAAGGATATATGGAGCTTGTTGGATACTAAGGTATAGTAAACCTCCAAAGTTCAACGAATTAATAAATCCCAACAAGTGCAAGTTCAAATTTAGGATCGTTCTATTATCGTGCAGTTCATATGAACTGCGAGTCGATACTCAAAAAATTTAAACTTGCACTTGTTGGGCTTCTTTTAATCAATTGTTGAACCTTCGGGATTTCCTAATAATAAGTGTAATATGAAGCTTGCTTGTCGGTTTGAGCTTTTGAATAATTTCAATTCATTGAAATTATATTATGGGTTCGAACTGGCTGCCGCCCCGAAAGCAAGATTCTTATTGCCTTATTTTTAGGAAAACTTTGGGGGTCTACTATATAATTAGTATATGCCTTTAAGACTTGGTACAGATCTTTGTGACCCTAGCCGAATTGAAAAAGTTTTAAGAAGATACGGAAAGAAATTCGTTAACAAGATTCTGACATCAGAAGAGCAGGAATATTTAGACTTTGGTTTTAACCAGAGAAGCTTCAAGCCCTCACTTAGTCATAGAATTGCAGCAAGGTATGCAGCAAAAGAGGCTGTAGCCAAAGCCCTTGGAACAGGTATCGGTAAAGAGGTAGCTTTTCATGACATCTTAATTTTAAAAAAAGAAGGTTGTGGAGCACCCTATATCAAACTTGAAAATAATGCTGTAAAAGTAGCTGAAAACTTAGGTATTAGTAAATGGGAAATATCTATTAGTCACGAAAAGGCTATGAGTGTAGCAATAGTAATAGGCTATAAAGATTGAATGTCTAAGGACAATAAAAAAATCAAAATTTTAATTATCCGCCTAAGTGCTCTAGGAGACATAGTTCACAGCTTCCATGCCTTAAAGTATTTAAATGAAAAGCTTGAAGAATCACCTTTATGGGATAAATTTGAAATTGACTTTCTAATCTATAAAAGTTTTAAAGATCTTTTATTTGATTTGGCTTTTATAAATAAAATTCACATCCTAGAGAACAAAAAGCTATCGACTCTCCTTAAAATGACTCGCGGCTTAAGTAAAGAAAATTATGATTACATCATTGATTTCCAAGGCTTAATTAAAACCTCACTTATAGGTTTTTTAACTAAGGGTAAAAGCATCGGCTTTGCAAAACCTCGTGAGTGGCTAGCTGGCTGGCTTTATAAGTATAAATTAAAAAAATACTCGATAATGCAAAAAGGTAAACACGTAGTAGAGCATAATCTTAAACTTGCTCACTTTGCTCTCTGCCAAATACTAAAAGAAGAGGGTGTAGAAGCGATTCCTGAATTTATACAGAAAAAAAATACTCGGATTTATAAATTAAATATAGTCAGAAAAATAGTTTTAATCCCCTGTACCACGTGGGAATCAAAATTCTGGGATCGGAAGTACTGGATAGAGCTTATCGAAAAACTTCAGCTTAGATTCCCCTCAGCTAAAATTTACATGACTGGTGTCCTAAAAGAAAAAGCTTACCTGGAAGCTATTCGCTATGAATTACCACGAGACGTGTATGAGCAAACTGAACTAATCTTAGATAAAAGTTTAATTGGTTTAAAGCAATTCTTTCTTGATGCTGAACTTATCTTAGGAGTTGATACCGGTCCTTTGCATTTAGCTGCTGACGCACTTTATAACAGTGACAATGCTCATATCATTGGCATATACGGTCCGACTTCTGCCTCTAGATCAGGTCCATACAGCTTCCATGCTTTAAGCTTTGATGAGCTCTTTAATAAAAAAGCTAGCCATAAAAGAACCTTAAAAAAAGACAAAGGTTCAATCAATCATATAAGCGTAGAAGACGTATTTGATAAAGTACTAAGCCTAACAACATAACAAGGCTAATGCTAAAATTATATAGATGGATTTCTTATTTGCGATAATCAGTATTCTAGTAATTACTTTACTTATCGTAGTTCATGAATTTGGACATTTTTTAGCTGCGAAATTATATGGTTTCCAAACTCCTATCTTCGGAATTGGTTTACCTTTCGGACCATACATAGACCTATTTAAAAAGTGGGACACTCAGTTTAGATTTTACTTTCCTTTAATTGGTGGCTTTGTTGCCATTCCAGAAACAAGTGATGAAACAAACGAAGAAACTCTTAAAGACATGGAATTAAAACCACTTAAGAAATTCCCAGTCTATCAAAGAGCAGTAGTTGCAGTTGCAGGAGTAGCTTTCAATATACTCTTTGCATTTATTATTGCAATAGCAATGATAGGTACTACTGGTTTACCAAAGTTAGCAGCAAGTAATAAAATTATAGAGTTTGTTGATGAAAACTCAGCAGCAAAAATTGCTGGCTTAAAGCCAGGTGATATTATCATCGCAGTAAATGGTATAGAAATCAATTCAGGAGCTGAACTCCAGAAGACTATTGGTAATTATCAAGACGAAGATATTAATCTAAAAGTACTAAGGGACGATAAAACAGAAAATATTTCTGTTCATGCTCATGGTGCTATTGGCGTAAAACTGGGTCTAAAGAAAGAATATATTAAATATGGATCTAACATCTTTAACTGGATTCAAGAAGCTTTTAAATATACTATTGAAACTCTCTTCATGATGATACTTTCAATCATTGCTATATTCTCTTCACTCTTCGCTAAGTTAGCTGGCATACTTGGTGTAGAAACGAATATTGCTTCGTCTAATCTAGGAGAGGTAAAAGGTATAGTGGGCATAGTCCAACTCATCACTGAAGATATCAAAAACAATATCTGGATGATATTAGAGTTCGCATTCTTACTAAATTTAAATCTAGCTGTGATTAACCTTTTACCAATTCCAGCACTTGATGGTGGTTACTTGATTTTCTTAGCTTATGAAGCAATCTTTAAGAAAAAACCTTCTATTGCCCTTCAAGAAGGGCTTGTGCAAGCTGGTTTTATTTTCTTACTTAGCATCATGGCTTTGACTACTATTAATGATATTAAGAATTTCTTTTAAACTTTTTCTAAAAAGGATGCCACTCAAAGAGCATAGCTCAATCATACGTCTCACCCCAAGCAAGCTTGGGTCCCTAAGTTCGACTTTATGATCGAGACTATACTCTTTGAGTGGGTTTTAGTTGAAAAAGTTTGAAAGATTTTTGTGAAAGCAAGGTGTTTTGGTTTTTAGGCTTCTCTGATATTAAGTTATAATTTTTCTGTGTTTAAAAGTTTCAGTCAACTTAAATATGATTTCTTTAATTTTTTGAAAAATAGAGAAAAAGAGATACTTGTTTTTATTGCTATTGCAACCTTTATAGCTTTGATTTTAGAGCTAGCTATGCTTTTCCTACAAAACAAGCAAATTCAAGATTCAAACTGGCAAAATCATTTAAACAGAAAAACTGAATTAGTTAAATTTCTGTTTGAAACTAAGGAATGTAAAGAAGATGATTGCACTGAGGAACCAAAATATAATGCAAAAATTAGATCTGCCGCTTTTCAAGAGTATTTGAGTCAGTATGTTAAAGAAGATCCGAATTTATCTGGTGCTCAATTGAGCAATATAGATGCACCTTATTCTAAGATACCATTCAAGTTCTTTTTTGTAAGTGAAACTTTAGTCCGTCCTTTTCCAATGTCAGAGTTTTCAGAAAATTTCAATATGGATTTCTATTCTACAATGAAGCAAATTAGTATTGTTTTTAATTCATCAAATTTATCCTTTGCAAATTTTATGAATTCAGATTTCAAATACGCTAGATTTTCATTTTCTGATTTAACTAAAATAAATTTCACAAAATCTAATTTACGTGCTACTCGCTATATTGATTGTTTATTAAAGGGAGTCAAGATGGCAAATTCTAATTTGAAAAATTCATTATTCAAAGAATTGATTCTTGAAGAAAACTCTATTTTTGATTATGCAAACTTTCAACATGCGTTCATTCAAAAAGTCTTATTTGATAAGTCTAGCTTCAAGTTTAGTGATTTTTCTTATTCTAAAATTGGTAATTCTAATTTTAATCAATTAGATTTCTCTAATTCTAATTTCTCAAAAAGTAGGATTAGAGAATCGAGTATAATTTCTAGCATTTTCAATGATAGTTTCTTTATAAAAACTTACTTTAAAGATGTTGATATTATTGATTCAGACTTTAATGGAGCAGATTTCAAAAATACAACTTTGGACAATGTATTCTTTGAAAATTCTGATTTATCTAATGCTAATTTATCTAAATCTAATGTAATCAATATTAAATTTAAAAATACTTTTTATTCATCCAAAACAAAATGGCCAGAAATATTCGATAAAACAAAACTTGAAAATTTACGGAAAAGTAAGTCATTAGTCTGTGTTGACTGTGATGATCAGCTTAATTTTATAGAAGTGCAATTAAATAATAAATCATGATAATTTCATCTCTTTATCACTCCCCAACATGAAAAACCTCAAGACCATTATGCTCAATAATTTTCAAAAGCCTAGAAGCTGGTCCTCCTGGCTTCCTTTCTCCTCTTTCCCAAGCTGAGACAAGGTTTTTACTCACATTTAAATAATTTGCAAAAACTGGTTGAGAAAGATTTAAACTCTGTCTTATCTCTATGATTTTAGATGCGCTAATGTCATCGCATGGCATCAAACAGTCTTCATCAAACTTATCCATAGTGACTTTATCTATAATTCCTATTTTTTTTAGTGCCGATAAACCTTCGTGAAGATCTTCTAATGCTTTAGATTTATATTTTTTATTATTTGTTTTACTCATTCCTATTCACCTCAAATAATTCTTTATGTGTTATTAATTCTTGTATTTGTTTATTTGAAAGGTTTAAAAAATATGGAGCAGCTTTTTTATAAACCTTTAAATCCTCTTTTGAAATATTAGCTTTATCTTTTTTTGCAAATCCATGAATAAAAAAAGCTTTATCCCCTCTCTTGAAAAATAAGATTGAGCGATACCCTCCTGATTTACCTTTATTTAGGCTAGCAATTCTTTGTTTATAGACATTTCCACCAAGATTCACATCAATTTTTTTCTTTTCAAGTTCTTCAACAGCTGTAATTAAAGATGACACAGTAATTTTCTCCGATTTTATAAATCTCAGAAATGATTTTGCATAATATAGTTTAGTTAACTTCAAACCTCAACCATAACACTAAGTGTTATACCGTGTTTATATTATAAAACTGTTAACTTAAAAAAGTAAAGCTTCATATCTTCTAAATAGATATTTAAATAAGGGGTTTTATGTTTTCATAGTAGACTTAGTTTAATGAAATTTTTTTGAGTTTTAACATTTTCAAAGAAAATGTACTAAAAAACCGATCCTAAAATTTCATTAAGCTAATGTCTGACTGTGAAATAAACAATAAAAATCCTTATTTAAACATCAACCTCAAAATCTTTCATCATAACTCTCAATTTCTGCAAAGCTTTTTGATGAAGTTGACTTGCTCTTGACTCTGATATTTCTAAAACTGTTCCTATCTCTTTAAAAGTTAATTTCTCATAGTGATAGAGTGAGATGATTAATCTTTCTCTTTCTTTTAAATTATCAATCGCTTGCGCTAATTTATCTCTGACAAGGTTACCTTCAGCTAAACTTTCTGTAGCTTCAGTCTGCGAAGGCATTTTATCTACGAGAGCTGTTGCTCCATCATCTGAAGATGAATTACCATTTTCCTGTGCATCTAAAGAAAATATTATAGCGCTTGATTCTTGCTTTAAAACTCTTAATTCTGAATCTTCAATTAAAAGATGTTGTTTAATTTCTGCTTCTGAAGGACTTCTACCTAACTTCTTCTCTAAGTCTGCTAATCTGGTACTGAACCGTTTCACTCTCTCTCTACTGTTTCTAGAAAGAAAATCTCTTGATCTTAAAAAATCAAGAATTGCTCCCCGAATCCGGCTTGTAGCAAAAGTTTCAAAGGAACAATCTTTCGTATTATCAAATCTATCAATAGCTTCAATTAAACCTATAGTTCCATAACCGACGAGGTCTTCTCTATCAAAGTCAGCAGTTTCGATATGTGGAAATCTTCCAGCAACCCAGTTTACAAGATGGGCGTATCTAATTATGAGCTGTTCTCTCATTTCAGCTCTGCGATTTGATTTGTTATTATATCTAGCCCACAATCTATTACTCTCCGCTTTTCTTTCAACACTTTTAAGATCCAAATTTAAAGAACTTGAAAGTAGCACATGCTTTTTCTTTGACGTGTTCCCCTTTGATTCAAACTGTGTTGAACTGCCTTGCATAAATTGATCCCTTTCCTATTCACCTTATTTCTTCTGCTTCGACTCTGAATCAAAACTTTGCAGTTTCCTGTATCTCATCGCAAGCTCCTCCTCTCTCCTCTGTAACCGGAGTTCACGCTTCTTACCAAAACTCTTTATATGAGCTCTTTGAACAGGAACAACCAGCAATCTTAATACCACAAAACAAAGTAGTGATATTACAATTGAGACTAGAAATGTATCTGCGATGACATCAGCAATATCTGCACTATCATCAGACATAAGCCTTAAAACTAGGAGTATAGAAGTACAGAGCATAAAAACTAAACCTGCCAAAGTAGGAACCAACTTCGAGTAGTTCTCGAGTTGAGCCCTTAGTGATGATTTTATTGCGTCTTTACTCTCTACCATCCTTCACTGCCCTTTTTAGGGATTCGCTCCAAGACTTAATAATCATATTCCATAATTCTCCAGCTTTTTTTCGTAAGCTAAGAACATGAAAATAGTGTCAAATATCAAGAAATGGGGCCATACTTATAAAGATAATTGGTATTTTTAGTTAAGGTAGAGTTAAATTTTGCAAAAAAATTACATAATATGTAAAGAAAAAAAAGAATCTTGTTTTAATGATACAAAATCGGTGTCAGAAAGCCATTAATTATTACAACACCTATAATCACTGCAGTTGAAGCCCTACTTGTAGCTAAACCAACATCTTTAGATGAGTTCCCACAGGTAAGTGCTGTAGATACAACTATCATAATCATAAAAATATTGAATATTTCGGTTTTTAACAAAGGGTAAAAATACTCTTTCATCGTCGCATAGCGCCATGCTGAGTCTAAAAACTCAACATATTCTAACTTTATGGAGATATTGGCCATAATCATCCCTGAAATAGTACTAACAAATGCTGCAATCGCAAGAATAAAGGGAGTGACTAATATAATTGCAAGCAACCTAGGGGTAAAAAGATAATATAAAGGATCAACTTTCATGATTTGTAAAGCATTAATTTGATCACTAATCTTCATAGTCGCAATTTCTGCAGTAAACGCTGTACCACATCTAGCCATAATCGCAAAAGATATGAAGATTGGAGTAATTTCTTGTAGGTTACTCAAAGTAATCGCAGCCCCAATTAATTCCCGACCACCATATTTAGCAAGTTCAGTAGCAGTATTTACAGTAATAATCAAACTACTTACACAAGTTAAAACTAGAATCATAGGTAAAGATTCATAAGCGATAAATACGATTTGTCTAACAAGCTCACCTCTTTCAATACGAGACTTAAAAATCTGCATGAAAGATAAATACAAATTATATAAACATAGTCCTAAGAACTTCACTAAAACACTAAACTTTTTACTTTTTCAACTGCTTCTTTAATCTTACTAGGATCTTTAGCACCAGCCTGAGCGAAATCAGGTCGACCACCACCGCCACCTTTACAGATAGACGCAGCTTCTTTAACAATATTATTCACACGGTACTTATCTTCTTTAGCTAAGTTTTTAGAACATGAACCCAAAAGCACCACTTTCCCTTGAAATTCACTAATCAAGAACAACCAAGCCTCATTATTTTCAGCTTCAATCTTAACTTTAAGATCATTTGCAAGTTCTTTTATAGTATCTGCATCTAAACCAGAATCAAAAATCTCATTCAAATGACAAATTACATACTTTCTATTAGCTTCACTATGAGCAGAGCTTAAAATATCATCAAGTTTCTCTCTAGCCTGCTGAAGAATTTCTTGCTTCGCTTTTTTTGCGGCTTCTTTTTCCACTGCTTTTTTCGCAGCTTCCTCTTCAGTAGCTTTAGCTTTAGCTTCTTCCTCTGCGATAAACTTATCGGCTAGACTTGCCGCGAACAGTTTAATTCTTCTGATTCCAGCAGCAACAGAAGATTCACTTGCAATTTTCACTTTCTGAATTTCAGCAATATTGTTTACGTGGGTTCCACCACAGAGTTCCATCGAAGCAAGCTCAGTTTCATTTCCCATTTTCAAAACGCGAACATTACCTTCATACTTATCTTCAAAGAAAGCAAGAGCTCCCATTTTAATAGCTTCATCAAAATCTGTTTCAATAGTTTCTACAGGGAAGCTAGCTTTAATCCAATCATTCAACTGCTTTTCAACTTTATTTATTTCATCTTTATTAAGCCCTCTATCAAAGTTAAAGTCAAACCTAGTGTATTCAGCACATACTTGTGAACCTGCCTGCTGAACAGAATTCCCTAACACTTTTCTAAGCGCAGCTTGTAAAAGATGACAAGCACTATGATGAATTTTAGTAAGTGCTCTTTCATTTTTATTGATTTCAGCTTTTACTTTATCACCAACTTTCAGGATATCTTCAGTATTTAATGCTACAGAATCTTTATGAAGGTCAAACTCAATAATATGTAATGATCTAGCTTCTTTTACTTTTACATTAGTAACTTTAATTAGTTGACTAGATGAAGTGTCTTTATCACTGGTCACTTCCTTTATAAGAAAACCTTTATCAGCAAGCTGCCCACCTGACTCGGCATAAAAAACTGTTTTATCTAATAAAACCTTTAATTGAACTTTAGTGTCTTCATTCTTCGCGGCAAGTTCTTTTATATTAATAGCCTCAAGACTTTCACTTTCAGAATCAAAAATCGCGAGCACAGTAGCTTCATTTTCTTCTGAATCATAGCCTAAAAATTCAGTTTCAGGAAATTCTAATAAAGCCTTTGAAATCTTTTGATCAGCTAATACTGAATTACTAAAGTTATCAGATGACGAAGCTTCCGAATGCTTAGCTTTCGCTGCTTCATATGCTTCATAATCAATCACTAAGTCTTTTTCTAAAGCTATATCTTCTGTTAACTCGAGTGGAAAACCATATGTTGAATAAAGATCAAAAACAAAGTTACCATCAAGTATCTTAGCTGAAGCTTCGGCAATATTTTCATTTAATTTATATAAGCCATTTTCAATAGTTTTAGAGAACTGTTCCTCTTCTTTCTTCAGAACAGATTCAATATTCTCTTTATTTAAATCAAGTTCACTATAGAACTTAGAGTAAATCTCTATAACTTTTTTCGATAATTCAGCGAGAAAAGACTGCTCACGAAGTCCTAACTTATATAAGAATCTAGCAGCTCTTCTAATAAGCATTCTAAGTACATAGCCACGACTTAAATTACTCGGTCTAACTCCATCTGCGATAAGAAAGCTAGCACACCTTAGATGGTCTACCACTATCTTTAAGTAACTTAAATTCTCAGGATTAGCATCTAGCTTTATCTGGGGTAATTTTCTATTAATTTCAGCTCTAACAAAATCAATTAAAGTCTTTAATTCATCAGTTTCAAAAGTATTATTAACCTTCTGAAGGACTAAAGCAATTCTTTCAAGTCCAGCACCTGTATCTATATTCTTCTGGTCAAGAGGCTTAAAATTCCCTTCCTCATCTTTCTCAAATTCCATAAAAACCAAATTCCAGATTTCAATAAATCTGTCATCAAATTCTCCAGAACCAAGTTCTGGTATAGGACCTTCACCAAGATCATAATATATTTCGCTACATGGACCACATGGACCACTAGGACCAGGAGGTCCCCAGAAATTATCCTTAGCACCAAAACGCCAAATTCTTTTCTCAATTTCTACTTCACTAAAAGAATCTTTTAAAGCTTTTTTCCAGATTTGATTTGCCTCATGATCAAAAGCTCTTTCCTTATCCCCAGCAAAGATAGAAACATAAAGCCTATTCTTATCTAAACCTAAAACTTCAGTAACAAATTCCCAAGCCATTTCTATAGCTTCTTTTTTAAAGTAATCTCCAAAAGAAAAATTGCCTAACATCTCAAAGAAACTATGGTGCCTAGGTGTATAGCCGATATTAGCAAGATCACTATCTTTACCACCCACACGTGCACACTTTTGAATACTTACAGCTCTAGGGGGCTCGGGCAAAGCCGCAGCTCCAATAAAATAAGGCACAAAAGGCACCATACCAGCAGCGTTTAAAAGTAAAGTAGGGTTATCAGGGACTAATGAAGCACTTTTAAAAAACTTATGCTTTAAATTTAATTTATTCTTTCCAGCTTCAAAAAACTCTATCCAAGCTTCTCTAATTTCATTACAAGTTAGGTTCTTCATTATTATTATCGTCTTCAGTCTTTATCTGTTCTTCTTCTAAACGTAATTTTTCTCTTTCTTTCTTACGTTTCTCTTCTTCTTCACGAATCATAGTTTCAACTCTTTCTGGCATACGTGAAGTAGCAATTTTTTCCATCTCCTCTAAAGATAGAATATTATATTCATGATTCTCAATAGCTTTAATAGTATCGAAAACTTCGTCTTTATCTAAAGTTTCCTTTTTAATAAGTTCTTGAGATGTACCTAAAAGAATTTCTTTCTTTTCTAATAAAAGTGATTTTACTTCCTCGTATAAAGTGCTAATTAAATCCTTAACTTCCTCATCAATTTTCATCGCGAACTCATCACTATAGTTCTGACTTACATGACTTTGTCCTAATAAGGGATTTCCATCCTTATCACCATAAGCGACTATCCCTAAATCTCTATTCATACCATATCTAGTAATCATAGACCTTGCGATAGCAGTACATCTTTCCATATCATTAGATGCACCCGTAGTTACATTTTCTTTACCAAAAATAATCTCTTCAGCAACTCTACCACCTAAAAGCACCATCATCTCTACTTTCAGATGCTTCTCTGAAGCAGAAACCTTATATTCTTCTTCAGTAGACCAAGTTAAACCTAATGCCATTCCTCTAGGAATAATTGTGACCTTATGAAATTCATTTTTAGATTCTTTATAAATATTAACTAAAGTATGCCCCATCTCATGGATTGCAGTATTTAACTGATCTTTAGGTTTAATAATTTTGCTCCTCTTCTCAGGACCGATGGCAACCTTATCTATCGCTTCATCTAAGTGCTTACTTGAAATCTCTTTTTCATCTTCACGAGCAGCTAAAATAGCTGCTTCATTAACCAAATTCATTAAATCTGCTCCACTAAATCCAGGAGTTCTTTTAGCAAATGTCTTAATGTTAACTCCTTCAGCAATAGGCTTACCACGAACATGAACATTTAAAATCTGTTCTCTACCAGATAAATCAGGAGTATCTATAGATACTTTTCTATCAAATCTTCCTGGTCTTAGAAGCGCTTTATCAAGTACATCAGGTCTATTAGTAGCAGCTAAAACTATAATTCCAGAATTAGGTTGAAAACCATCCATCTCGACAAGTAACTGGTTAAGAGTTTGTTCTCGTTCATCGTTACCGCCACCTGACATACCACTCCTCTGTCTACCAACAGCATCAATCTCATCGATAAAAACTATACATGGAGCATTTTTCTTGGCTTGTTCAAATAAATCACGCACACGACTAGCACCAACACCAACAAACATCTCCACGAAATCAGAACCACTGATACTAAAGAAAGGTGTTCCTGCCTCACCAGCCACTGCTTTAGCGAGTAAAGTCTTACCACATCCAGGAGGACCTATCAGCAAAACACCTTTAGGGACTTTAGCTCCGAGGGCTTTATACTTCTCTGTTCTCTTAAGGAAATCTACGATTTCCTCTAATTCTCTTTTACTTTCAGCGATACCTGCAACATCATCAAAGGTTACATTGATATCCTTAGTCATCATCTTCGCTCTACTCTTACCGAAAGACATAGGACCGCCACCGCTAGCATTCCTGAGCATGAAAATGAATAAACCAAACAAGGCAATAGGAACTATAAAGTTCGAAAGAATATTAATCCAGAACCCCTCATTAGGCTGAGCTTTTACATCAACAGCTATACCTTTATCTACTAATTTATCTGCGAGATCTTGATTAGCACCTAAAATACTAGCTGGGATTCTGGCGAAATAAACTTCACCATCTCTATCTTCAATTTTTGCAACATCGTCACCATTCGTAAGTTCAACTTTATAGACAGGTGTTCTATCATCATCAGGTAGAGCTCTTTTAATAAAGTCACTATAACTAAGAATCTTTCTTTCGTTCTCTTGCCCCATTAAACTCATGGCAAAAAGAGTTAAAAATAGAATTAAAATGATTAAAGGTAAAGTAGCTGGAAGTTTTTTCATATTTAGCTTAAGTTTAATTTTAATTCTTAATAGTAAATAAAGTAAACTTTTATCGTTAAGAAACTATAATTTTGTCATGAAATAAATATATGTGTTAGGTATCTTTCAAAAATAACCTAGCAAGTATTGATTAATTCAAGTCAATGAAAAGTGGGTCTTAAAGCTAGATTAACTGTATAATGACGATCTAGATCAAAAAAACAATGTCTAATCAAAGACACTTAGTAGAAAATATTTCTCTAAGTTAAATAATTCATAATCAAAAACCTTAGGTTTAATCCAATATAAGCAGTACCTTAATTCAAAACTTTAGGTTAATAAAGCTAAGCAGTAAGTTTTTTTGCCTATCACCAAGCCTTAATTAAATATCCTTAATTCTTAGGGATTAGATAAAAAAAATACTATTGATTTAAACGAACGATACCGATATATTAGTAATAGGAGAAATTCCTAAACTTTTTTAAAAATTTTTTTATTTTTTTTCAAAAAAAGCTAAAGTTTTTGAAAAAAGTGCCGATATATATAAATAGATAATAAAATATTTCGTTTGGAGTTAGGGTTGCCCCTGATATTTCCTTCCGTATTTTGCCTATATCATTAGTGCGAGATCACAGGGACTAAAACAAGGTCACTAAAGAGGAAAAGGAATAAGGAGCACCACGAAATGATTAAACACCAAAGCCCAAGCAGAGAAGCAGTTATTGCACTAAGCCCAGTACAGTCTACAGTTCAAATTACTAAAGAACTTAACATGGCTGGTTTCAACAAAATAGAGAGAGTAGATTATCAAGAAGCTTTAATCTCTCATGTAAATTTTAACAGACCAAATATCATCGTTATGTCTAGCGAATTACCTGGCGAAAGGTCAGTAGCAGATTTATTAAACGCTATCGCTACTAGCTCACCAGAAACTAGAGTAATCTTCATTTCTAAGGGTGTTGAAGAAGAAAACATGTTCGACATCTACTTAGCTAAGAACATCAACGGATGGTTATTGAGCGAAAGAGCTGAAAGAACTATGTCATTTGCTATTGAAGCTGCTGAAGCTAGTCAATTATTCATAGACTTCGTTCTTAACCAAACTATCAAGACTGCTATCAGCATGAACAAGTCAGTTCTTTCATCTAATGAAACTAACTACGCAAACCTTGAGTTATTAACTGAAAGAGAAGCTGAAGTTCTTAAGTATTTATGTGATGGTTATAACTATAAAGCTGTAGCTAAAGCTTTATTCATCTCTGAGTCTACAGTTAAAACTCACATAAACAACGTATTTACCAAACTTCAAGTTAATGATAGAACTCAAGCGGTTCTTTATGCTCTTAAGCATGACCTTGAAGGACTAATGAAAGTTACAACCAACGTATAATTTTCACCTCCAAACGACTCCGAAACATACAGAATACGGAATAAGCTACTATAGCTTATTCCGTATTCACGATTTAAATTAATATAAATTCACACATATAATTTAACTCTTAATACTAAATTTATTTATAATCACGCTGTTTTAAGATACTGTTACAAAAATCAGTGGTACAATACAATTAAAACGAATAAATATTTATGTTTGAAAGATTTACAGAGAAAGCGATCAAGGTAATTATGTTAGCCCAGGAAGAAGCTAGAAGGCTGGGTCATAATTTTGTCGGGACAGAACAAATTTTACTTGGATTAATTGGTGAAGGCACTGGAGTTGCCGCTAAAACACTTAAATCTATGGGCGTTAACTTAAAAGACGCTAGAATCGAAGTGGAGAAGATTATCGGTAGAGGTTCAGGCTTCGTAGCAGTGGAAATTCCATTCACTCCGAGAGCGAAATGGGTTTTAGAACTTAGCTGGGATGAAGCTAGACAGTTTGGTCATAACTATATAGGAACTGAACATTTACTTTTAGGTCTCATTAGAGAAGGTGAAGGTGTTGCAGCTAGAGTTCTTGATAATTTAGGTGTAGATTTAGCAAAAGTTCGCCAACATATCATTAGATTACTAGGTGAATCTGGCTCAAGTTCTAGCTCTTCTGCTGGTTCAGCTGCTAATGGTGCTAATAATTCACTATTAGGCGTGGGTTCTAATAAGAGCAGCAACCAAAACTCAAGAACAAGAACTCCTACTTTAGACGAATTTGGTACTGATCTTACCTTGGCAGCTGCTGAAGGGAGATTAGATCCTGTTATCGGAAGAAGCGAAGAAATCGAAAGAGTTATTCAAATCTTAGGTAGAAGAACTAAAAACAATCCTGTTTTAATCGGTGAGCCTGGTGTTGGTAAAACAGCTGTGGCTGAAGGCTTAGCTCAAAAAATCGTGTCTAATGATGTTCCTGAAATTTTAGTAGGTAAGAAATTAATAGTTTTAGACTTAGGTCTTTTAGTTGCTGGTACGAAGTATCGTGGTGAATTTGAAGAAAGGCTTAAAAAAATCATGGATGAAATCCGTGCAGCGGGCAACATGATGCTGGTTATCGATGAACTTCATACTTTAATCGGTGCTGGTGCAGCTGAAGGTGCTATTGATGCAGCAAATATCTTAAAGCCAGCTTTAGCTAGAGGTGAATTACAGTGTATCGGTACTACGACTCTTGAAGAGTATAGAAAGCATATTGAAAGAGATGCTGCTCTAGAAAGAAGATTCCAGCCTGTAGTTATCGATTCTCCATCAGTTGAAGAAACTATTCAAATCATTAGAGGTCTTAGACAGAAGTATGAAGAGCATCATCATTTAATTATTAAAGATGAAGCTATCGAATCAGCTGCAAGATTATCCGATAGATATATCTTTGATAGATTCTTACCAGATAAGGCTATTGACTTAATTGACGAGGCTAGTTCCCGTGTCAGACTGAAAGCTAGTGGTTTACCACCAGAAGCGAAGCAGTTAGAAGATGAGTTAAACACTATTTCTCGTCAGAAAGAAGAGGCTATCCGTCAACAAGAATTTGAAAAAGCTTCGCAGTTAAGAGATCAAGAAAATAATATCCGTGAACAAATCAGATCTCTTCAAGAAGAGTGGAAAAAAGAACAAGAAAAAAACAAACCTACTGTAGGTGAGGAAGAAATTGCAGAGATTGTTGCAAGTTGGACTGGTATTCCAGTAGGAGACCTTAAAGCTGGCGAGAATGACAAACTTAAGCATATGGAAGATACTCTTCATGGTAAGATTGTTGGACAAGATTCAGCAGTAACTGCTGTATCTAAGGCTATAAGAAGAGCTAGAGCTGGTCTTAAGAATCCAGAAAGACCGATTGGTTCATTTGTATTCTGTGGTCCTACAGGTGTTGGTAAAACAGAACTCGCAAAAGTACTAGCTGATTACTATTTCGGTAGCTCAGAAAATTTAATTAGAGTTGACATGTCTGAGTACATGGAGAAACACACGGTAAGTAAACTTATTGGATCGCCTCCAGGTTATGTAGGTTATGGTGACGGTGGTCAGTTAACTGAAGCTGTTAGACGTAAACCGTATAGTGTTGTGCTTTTCGATGAGATTGAGAAAGCTCACCCAGATGTATTCAACATCATGTTACAGATGTTAGATGATGGTCATTTAACAGATAGCAAAGGTAGAAAGGTTAGCTTTAAGAATACTATTATCATCATGACATCGAATGTCGGTGCTCAGCGTATGAGTAACGATGGTGGTATGGGTTTCTTTACCTCTGGAAACAAAGAGGAAGAGGAAGAAGCTAAATATAAGCGTATGAAAGATGCAGTTATGGAAGAGATGAAACGTGCTTTCAGACCTGAGTTCTTAAACAGGCTTGATGATATAGTAATCTTCAAACATCTAACTAGAGCAGACATGAGACAAATCGTCGATATCATGAAGAAAGATCTTGAAAATAGACTAAAAGAAAAAGGTATGACCATTGTTCTTACTGATGAAGTTAAAGATAAAGTATCTGTAGAAGGTTATAACCGTACTTATGGTGCAAGACCAATGAAGCGTTCTATTCAGAAATTACTTGAAGATCCATTGTCAGACTCATTAATTAATGAAGATCTAACAGATGGTGATGAGGTAGAAGCTTATATCGAATTTGATGCTGAGTTCCCTAAAGATAAAGTTTACGAGAATGAAGAAGATGTTACTGAAGAAATGAGAGACGCAGATAAAAGGCAGTCTCTTATTAAAGCAGAGATTAAATTCAGAGTTGTAGGTAAATTACCTCCAGAAAAACAAGAAGAACTTAAAAAGTCAACACTTAAGAAAAAGAAAAAAGCTCTAGGTATAGGCACAGGTTCATCTAATCCAGGTGGTAGCGGTGGCAGTGAGCCAGTTGGTAGTAAAACTGCTTAATTAATTACCCATTTCAGCTCTAACTAAAGACATTTCAGTATCGATTGATGAAATTCTACCTTGCAAGTCATTTATTTGTGCATCTATAGATGCTTTGATATTCTCGCCATCTGAATTACTTGAAGGCTGACTAGTAATAGCATTAGTAGTTCGATCACCAGCTTCGCCATTCGATTCAGAACTAACAATGTTAGATTCGACTGTTATTTCAGCACTAGCATTAGCCGTAGGAATAGAAGCTTGAGTTTCTAAGCCACCTAATTCGCTTTGAAGAACAATCTTCTCTCCTTGAAGGCTTGAAAACTTACTTTGTAAATATTCATCTTTTATTTTTTCTGAAGCTGTTTCAGTATCCTCAGAAGCCCCAGTGTTATCTGAACCACTTCCAGAAGAAGCAGAAGCCTCTGCCTGCCCAGAACCACTTCCAGAAGAAGCAGAAGACCCTGTTCCAGAATTGCTTTGAGAATTAGCTTTATCTTCTAGGAATTTATTATGGTTATCTTTAATTTCTAAATACTCATCAGTAGTACTCATTAACATCATTTCTAATTCATCCATAGACTTAATAGTGGTATCAGCATCCTCCATCTGAAAAAGAACATCAGTCATAGTCCCTTCTACTTCTTCACCATCTACTTCACGAGTAAAACCACCTACCATACTGATATCATTACCATGTTCGTCTAACTTATCACCTTTTTCTCCAGTATGAGTAGCGTCTAAAGATGTAACACCCATTTCAGCAAGACTTCTCATCTCACCTTCATCGACTTCACCGTCACCGTCCATATCAGACCAAAGCTCTAAAGTCTCCATAACGCTGTCATCAACACCATCACCGTCCATATCGATTTTATCATCAGCATTTATAACACCATCATTATTAGAGTCTAATTTTGCAAGCTCATCAAAACCATCTTCTGCACCGTGCTGATCACCAAACAATTCTTTACCCGAATTGATTTCACCGTCACCATTTCTATCCCAGACAAGAAAAGCATCATCAAAAGAATCTTGTTTATCTGTCCATGCAGTTTTATCAACTTCAGCATCACCATTTAAATCAAAATCTACTCCATCTTCCACTGAAGTAGTATCAATACCATCGCCATCTAAATCTAAAATTAAAGGAGTACCCTGTCTAATAATAGTGTGTGAGACATTATATTCCTTATCACCTAAACTAACTGTTCCTCCAGTAAATTCTTCCCTTAGACTCGGCTTCATATTAAATAAACTTATATTACTGGTAACTGAATCCATTACTTGGAAATCATCATTTTGAGTAGAGCTATTTTTAGTAAAAACATCATAAACTTGCTCTGTAGAAGCTATGCCTAATATATCACCAGTTCCTGAAATAATATATAACTCACCATTTTTAAATTCTAAATCTTTATCTTCTTCTGATAAATTCGCCATTAAATTTTGAATAGCTTCATCATTACTCTTATCAGCGTTATGGAAACGATGGTTAGATAAGCCACCACCAGTATGACCAGATTCAATGCCAGAGAAGTCTTGTAGCATTTTTTGTAATGTAAGAGTGCTCCCATTATCAGCTAGACCCCTTGCATAAGAACCTACTAAGAAAACCTCACTGTTAGCAGCATCTACTGTCTCTAACATGTCCGCTATATTAGTAACAGTATCAAGTGCATCAGTATCGTAGTTAAAAGCGTTAGTTGTTCTATTACCTGTAACTTCTTCTTTATCATTTTTAAACTGAGATGATAACTCATTATCACCACCATCTAATAAATCTAAAACTTCAGCTGTCTGAGACATTAACTCCTCATAGTTTTCTAAACTCATTTCATCTATACCGAGTGAACTTACTGAAGAATTTAGTGAATCTAAGCGCTGATCACCATCTTCAAATTGAGCATCAATATATTTACTTGCAAGCAATAAAGCTCTAGAGTCATATTCATTAAATGAACCATCATTAAACTTATTTACAAAATCCTGTTCCTGAGTCTCGATAATTTGATTTTGAGTATCAGTGTCTAAATCAGTACCATATGAATCGTCTAAATTCGCAACTATATTAAAAACTGAGCCTGAACTATTAGATGTCGAGACGATGCTTTCATTTTGGAGATTATCAAGCCTATCCATTACATAATCACTATAATAACTATTAGATGTCGAGACGATGCTTTCATTTTGGAGATTATCAAGCCTATCCATTACATAATCACTATAATCTGGATTTCCATATGTAACCTGAGAATTATTATTATTTCTCCAAGGTAAATTATAATTGTCTAAATTATTGTTAACTACCAATATACCTGTCTCCTTATTTGCTAGTTTACAAGATAAACGTTAAGGCTTGGTTAAAGCTTATCTGTTTGCGATAAATCAAGTTAGACTTTCAGCTTTTGCAAAACCTAACTCAGCTGCGATAACAAGGAACATTGAGTTATTATATTCAATACTAGTATTAATTCTTTGAACCTCTGAGCTTACTTCATCCTTGTTAGATAAAGCTGGTAATGAAACTCCAATTATATCCTCTTCTTCATTACTATCATGAGCCTTAGTGGTATCTTCACTAAGTATTCCGATATCAAGGTTAAAATTATCAGTTACATCAGTAAGTTCAAATTCAAGTGCATTAGTATTTGACTCAAAGAAACTCATTTCAGCAGTAAGTATACTTATTTTTTCGTTTACTTCTTGAGCCTTAAGCCTAGAATGACCAGTATCATCATTCCAAGTATTTTCAAGATGTAGAGAATCATTTGCTGATACGTCACTGTTTCGGTTATCAATATCTTTATTAGTTTTATCTATATAATTAAAGACATTATTGGCATCCAATGTCATTCCACTCACCCCACACTTACTTAATTACATACAAAATTCATATTAAGTGCTCGTTTAAAAAAGAAATTTATTTTCACAGCCTCTTAACTCAAGCTTAATTTTTCTTATGTATGCTATGAGAGTATAGGAGTGTCTAATGTCAACAACAAGTATTAATAGTAACCCAGATAATCCAAGAATACAGGGTCAAAATCAAACTAACGGAGCTAATCAAGCAGGTTCAACTACCACAAGCAATGCCACTACCGAAGATACTGAAACTAGTTTTACAAATATAGAGGATTTAACAGCAACACTAACAGAAGATATACAAGATGGCACAGCTATTTTAACTATCGAAGATGGTCCAGATACTAAAGATGTTGATTTTAGTACTACATTATTCTCACAAGAAAGCATTGCAAATGATCAAGCCTTATTAGCTACTATGAACCAAGAAGTAGCTGCTCTTTCAGGTGAAGATGAAGTTATGGGGTATTTAACTGATGCTGCTTTCAAATATGAATTCGGGGATGATGTCAACATGGATGATTTTGAAATTGTATCAGAAGAACTTGATGAAGAGTCTGGCTTCATGTTTACATCATATAGTAATGGAGATCAAGAAATTTTAATTTTCAGTAAGTATGATGAAGAGGATAAACACGCTGAACTTGGTATCTACAGAGAAGATGAATCAACTACTAAGTTAGACTATTCGGAATTAAATAAAACTGAAAGAGGTGTTGTAATGCAGCACGCAACAGATTTTTACGATAATGCAGATGGTGAAAAAGAAAGAGAGTTTGCTTTAATCTATGACGATAAAGCCTTTAAAGGTATTGACAGAGAAGATGCTGACACTGGTCTTTGGACTACAGAATCGCAAAAAATTGGTGAAGAGCAGACAAATTATAGTTCGGTAAAATTTGAAGACGGAACCATAATGGTTGAAGCTTACACGGCAGATGAAAATAGATTGAAAATACAAGTCACCAATGATATTGGTACGGCATTTATGAATACTGATCAATCAGTTGCTTTTACAACCGAAGGACAAAACTTTAGAGATAATTTAGATGAAAATGCCCTTGATGAAAGCGAGGTACCACCAGGTGGAATGCTATACATGAATTATGATGAAGAGGGTAACGAAATAGGTTACTCTGAAAATGCTGACTCAGACGTGGACGGAGGAATATATAATAGCTTAGCTCAAGTAGATGATGATAGTCAGCTAGGTGCCCTTCAAGCAGAATTTAATAGTCTGGTAACAGAAGTTGGTCACTTAACATCAAGACTTTATGACCATGAAGATGGTGACTCTGCAATTTTAACAGGAGCGCCAAATACAGTTACCCAGTTGCTTCTATCAGAAGCTATGGCTGAAATGATTACTGTAACTAATCAAATAGCTGAGCTTGGTGGCGTTGCTGGAGAGTAATTCTTTCTTCCCTTAATTAAAACTTAAACATTTTTTGCAACAATAAGTCTCGAGGTCAATAACGAGATGGCAACCAATGTTAACGGTTTAAATTTTCAAAACCAAAATATAAATGGACCTAATGGTTCTAATAATAATGATACAAATGTTAATGGTAATGATTTGGATGGTCAATATAGTGACATAAATAATCTCGTAAACGATCTTAGATCAGATTTAGAAGATATAGAAACAACAGTAACACCTAATGAATCTAATATAGCTAGTACTTTAATGACAGATGAAAGTATTGCTGCTGACAAAGCTTACCTTGGTGAATTAAATGCAACAGTTGCAGCAATGAATGACTCAGAAGCTATCAATACTTTACTGACTGAAGAACTTTTACAATACGAATTTGGAGACATTGTGAATTTAGAAGACTTTGAAGTAATTGCTGAAGAATTAGATGAAGAATCTGGATTTATGTTTAGCACATATCAAAGTGGTGGTGAAGTAGTAACCATATTCAGCAAATACGATGAAACAGATAAGCATTCAGAAATGGGTATCTATCGCAGTGATGGCTCAACGACTAAATTAGACTATTCCTCTCTCAATGACGAAAGAGGTGTTGTTATGCAACATACTTCAGAGTTTTATACAAATGACAGCGGAGAAAAGCAAAGAGATTTTGCTTTAATTTATGATGATAAATCTTTTAAAGGTGAGGAGTATTTAGATAATGAAACAGGCTTATGGAAATCAGAGTCAGTAAGAGACGATGATGGTGCTACAGAAGTTTATTCAACTAAATTTGAAAATGGAATTATAGTCATAGATCAATATAATAAAAATGAAGGGAATGTCGATGTTCAAGTTACTAATGACATAGGTACTGTAATGCTTAATACTAATAGCTCAGTTCAATTTGCGACTTATCAGAACGAAAGAGAAGGTGGTGCATTACAATACATGCAATATGATGAAAATGGTAATGAAACAGGATATGAAAAGACTTTTGATGAAAATGTAGATCAAGATATTTATAATGGTTTTAACAACCCTGATGATCAAGGAGAAATAAATGACTTACTAACTATGTTCCAAAGACAAGTTACTGAAATTAGTCATTGGAAAGCACGTTATTACGAAAATGAAGGAACTCCTCAAGGAGTTGTTATGCAGATCAATATGGCTGATGCAACAGCTAAAATGATAGATTACACTAATCGTTTATCTGAGCTTGGTGCTATGTAAGCTATTACTTAATCTCCATAATATCTTCAAGCTTTTTAGAAATCTTCTTCAAATTCTTAAACTCACTATAACTCAAATCTTCCTCATAGTGTTCTACTCCCTTAATTCTACGAACATAGTTATAAGCCTTAGCTAATGAAGCAAAGTTATAGTTATAATCAACAACTAAATACAAAGCCTCTACATGATAGGGATTCAGCTTCAAACAAACGTCTAAGTTTTTCTGATATGCTTCATCATCTTTTCTAACTTTATTTATTTTAGCTAAAAGCATGTATGCCTCTATAATATTAGGGTCTAAATTTAAAAGTTGATTTAATATCTTCTCCGAATCTTGAAGCCTGTCATTCAAATACGCTTTTTTAGCTTTATCTAACTCAAGTTCATATACCTTAGGAACCTTCTTCATCAATCCAGAATCAAAATTCATTTGCTTAAGCTTGTTATATTCAGGTGATTGCTTTTGATAGTTTTTAGATTGCTTTTCCAAAGCTTCATTTAAGTTAAAGTACAAAGCTCTCTCTAATTGCTTAAAATCTACTTCTCTAATGTTATCTAGCAATTCATAAATAGATTGAATATTCATATAATTAGCAAGCTGAACTAAATTATTTTTAATAGTTTTAGAAAAATTATGAAAATTTTCAGCAGTGTGAAACTCTAGTAGCGAATTATTATTAGTATTAATTTTCTCTCTCAGACTAGACTTCAAACTTTCTTCGGCAAGAAATTCATTAAGATCTTTGCTTGTTAATATAATTCTTGCAAGAATATCTGCTGGGTTATAAATAGATAAGTAGTTAAGCTTTGCTTTTATTTTTTTATCTTGAAAAAACTTTTTATTTATTTCTTGATAATTTAAATTAAATTCTTTATTAGAAGCAAGTATCAAAAGCTCTCCAGTTCTATCAGGGTGAAAAACAAGTAAGTGTTCATAGCTTTGTTTCATAGTGTTTAAAACTAAAAATAAATATTCAAAGTCAAGTGAATAAAGCTGAAGCCACTGAACAAAAATACCATCATCATTTAATCTCTCTTTACTGAGTTGCCAAAACTCATCAGTAAACATTTCTACTGAAAGCCATGGATCTGAAGGTTGAGATAAAATTAAATCATATTTTTTATCATTCTTCAAAAGAATGTATTTAGCATTATCAGTATAACGAATAACTTTACTATGATCAGCTTCAAAATATTTTTCAAAATACTTATCAGAAGCTTCATAGACCAATTCTTCCAATTCAACAACATCAATATTTCTAATATTAGGATGTAAAGCTAAAGTGTCTAAACTAAGCCCGGAACCCATACCTATGAGAAAAGCATTATGGGCATTAGGTTTAAATAAATTACCCAGTATCGCAAGTAAATATTGAGTTTGCATATCAGCTCTAGAAAAATAGTTCATCTTTAAAGGTGCAGCAGCCTCTAATTTAGAGTTATTCTTCAAAGCAATTATATTCGCTCCTTCATCCTCCACTACGGTTACAGTAGAGAAAAAACCATCTTTATGAAATAAAACTTTTTCAGAGTTTTGCTTTAAGTTTTTAAGATCACTGATATCTCTATACTTCAAACCATAATAAAGATCAGTTCCTAAAGCTATATTACTTGCCATAAAATTCTTTTTATAAACAAACAAAAAACTTGGGCATGCAAAAGCAATGAATAAAATAAGAATATTTGAGAACCTTTGTAAGTATTTAGTAAAAAGAGTAAAATAAATTAACACTAGAGCTAAAAGTGTCAAAATCGCTCTCAGACATAGATCTAAACCAAAATTAGGTATTAAATAAAAAGCAAGAAGTCCAGAAGCGGAAATAGCCCCTAAAGTATTAATGAAAAATATTAGTCCTACACTTTCTGCTGCTCGTTTCACAGAATGATTTTCATAGTAGTGAACCTGAACTATATATGTTCCGATAAAAGAAAGCAAGGATATTACTGGCACAGTAAGTATTCCAGCAGTTAAGAATTTCGAGAAATGCAAACAAATTACATAAAGGTCCTCACGGGCGTATTCACTTAAAACAAAAGAAAATTGATCGACTAAATTTAAATATAGATATGGCAGCTTATCAATATAAAAAAGTGATACCGTAATTAAAAGAAGTACTAGAGCTAAAAGAGTAATAATATTAGCAAAATCTTTTTTATAAGCATTATCATTACTTAATTTTAGTGGCTTAGCTAATAAATAAAAAACACTGGAACCAAGTGTAATCCCTGCAATTACTGAAAAGAGCAGCATGGCAAATGAATAAACAGAAGCAGATAAACTAAGCTCAAAAACCCTTATCCACAAAGTTTCTAAGCCAAGTAATGTAAAACCTAAAACAAAGCTTAGAAACAGCAAATTATTTGAAAACTTTATTTCTTCATTAGATTCTTCAGAATCACTTTTCAGACTTAAACTAGCAAGTTCATTAAAGAGCTTTTTTATATTAATTAGAGAAAAGAGAGCAGCTAAAATTGCAAGAGCATAATGAAACTTAGTCATAATCTCAATACTGTCATTTAAACCTAGAGTTCTAATAAAATAAAAGATTGTCACTAAAACAGAGATAGCTGAAGCTAAATTACTTAGCGAGTAAACCTTTGAGAAAGTATTCTTTTTAAGAGTATTTTTTTCACGGAAATTAACGTAAAAATCTGTAAGTAAAGGAAACATAGCACCAAGAGAAATACTTACAGGAATTAAATAAAACAAGTTTTCCAGGTTGATAAAATATCGAGACTGAAACCCTACAAATAAATTTAAAAGAGCATATATAAGCAAAGAAAGAAATGCTGATTCTGATTTTTTGAAAAGTTTAACTATGAAATTTACAAAAAAAGATCCAATGGCTATGCCACCAAAGAATATAACAAGTACAGCAGCAGAGCTTAGAAGATTGGAAACTAGAAAATTTTTAAGTAACCTAGACCAAATTAATTCATGAGTAATGGCAAGAAAACCACTAGCCACGAAAAATAGATAAATAAAAAACTTAATAAACATATCAGTCACTCAAGAAATCAGTCGCTGATATAAATTTTACCCCTGCTAAGGTAAATGGTCTATCCTCATCGATGCCTGCCCATGAATTCGTCTGATTAATCGACCATGTCTTAGTCGCTAGGCTATTCGATTTTTTCTTATTACATTCTATACAAACAGCATGTAAATTTTTAGTATCTAGATTTAAGCTTGGGTACTTTGAAGCTGGTAGGTGGTGATCAAATGACGCTTTATGTCTTTCAATCACATGTTCCTTTGAGACTTGATTTTTAGAGTTTAGCCATTCAAAGAATTCAGGCTCAGCGATTTTCTTGGAATCTTTAACAGTATCTGGATGAATTAGTAATTTCCCACAATAAACACAGCTATAATTATCTCGCTGCCATATTTCTTCGAGTTTGGATTTAGGGATTTTTGATAGTGGGCGAGAAAGTTTAGAATTAGAATAAGTTTCATCTTCTTCATGAAAGTCATCAAAAGTTACGTTTTGTCCTAGATTTTGATAATCAATAATATTATTTTTCTTGAAGCATTCACTAAACTCTAAAGCAACTTGCACTAAAAACTGTTCTAAAGACTTTTTATAAATTTCATTTAAGACCTCATTGTTTAAACATTTTTGGGCTTTTAATAATAATTTTTCTTTAGCATTACCTAAGTCACGAAAAATAATAAATTCTTTATCTGTATCATAGTTGAAATCATTTGCATTAAAATCAAGACTTACAGAATAGAGTTCAAAAGCTGGAAAGCGCTCTAAAAATGTTTTGTTTTTAAGCTTTTCACTAGGTAGCTGCAATTGTGATTTAGGAGCAAACTCAAAATTAGGCTTAGGACTTAAAAGTGGAGTAAAGCTATGCTTAACTAAGTTTGCAGGGCTTCGCTGCTTAAAACTAAAGTCAGACAAACTTTCTACCTTAGTACTCTCTGAAGAGCGACTAGTCTCTGAAACACTTTCTTCAACAGGGGGATTTAAAGTTTCTGAATTACTACTATAGGAATTAAGACTTAACTGATGGTGAGAACTATAAATATGATCAGAAATACTAGAATAAATCGCATCAACTAAAGTTTTATAAACATAATTAGTATTTTTATACTTAACTTCCTGTTTGCGAGGGTGAACATTAACATCAACATCCTCACGAGCAATATCTAAGTTCAAAACTATCACCGGATATTTTTTACTCGGTAAAATATCTCTGTATACTTTATCAATCGCTGAACGAATAACAGGACATTTAAGTAAGCGACTGTTAATCGCAGTAAAATAAAAACGCTTATCTGAACGATAAAATCCAGGCAAAGAAACAAAGCCCGTTAACTTCAAATCACCAGTATTATATTCAAGTGGGAGCATGACATCTAAAGCAGATTTCCCCAAAATATCTTCAACTCTTCTAGCCATATCACTTTTTGCTGGACACTTAAAATTAAGTTTATTATCAATCTTAAGTTCAAAACCTATTTCAGAATTAAATAAGGCATAGCCTTTAATTAAATCAATAATTTGAAATCTCTCTTTATTAGTAGATTTCATAAACTTTAAACGAGCTGGTGTATTATAGAAAAGCTCATCCACTTCGATACTAGTACCGATAGAAGCTCCAGTTTGACTAAGTTCTTGAGCATCGCCTTCAATATAAATTTTCGAAGCGTGCTCAGCACCTTTGACTTTACTTATACAAGTAAGCTTAGAAACAGAAGAAATACTAGCTAACGCCTCACCTCTAAAGCCATTAGTAATTAGACTATAGATGTCATTAATATCTAGAATTTTACTAGTTGCGTGTCTTTTAAAAGCAAGTGCTAACTCTGTTTCAGGAATGCCATTGCCATTATCAGCAACTTTAATGTATCTAAGCTGTTTTGCAATAGTTATTGATATCCTGTCAGCACCTGAATCTAAACTATTTTCAACTAATTCTTTAACTACAGAACTGGCTCCTTCCACAACTTCACCTGCCGCTATCTGGTTAGCAACATGTTCAGGTAAAACAGTAATAGTCTGACTAAGAGCTGATGACATTTATAATAAGTGACCTAGTTTATTTTTCTTAGCTTCTAAATACTTTTGATTATGCTTACAAGCATCAAACTTTAATGGAACCCTCTCCACAACCTTTAAACCATAACCTGAAATACCATGAATTTTTTTAGGGTTATTTGTAAGAATCTTAACTTCTGTGAGACCTAAATCAGAAAGAATCTGAGCACCAACTCCAAATGTTCTTAAGTCTGCAGGAAAACCTAACTTTAAATTAGCATCGACTGTATCGTGACCTTGATCCTGAAGTTCATATGCCTTTAACTTATTTAGCAATCCTATGCCACGTCCTTCCTGTCTTAGATAAACTAAAACACCACAGCCATCCTGGCGAATCTGATGAATCGCAGCATCCAGCTGAGTTCCACAGTCACATCTCAAACTTCCAAATAAATCTCCTGTTAAACACTCACTATGAACCCTGACTAATACAGGGTTATTTTCATCAACCGCCTTTTTAATATCTCCATGAACTAAAGCCACATGCTCTTTATCAGAAAGCTCATCGATATAGCCATAAATTCGAAAATCTTCATCATACTTATTAGGTAAATCAACATCAACGATTCTTTTAACGAATCTTTCTCTTTCAAGTCTATATGCAACTAAGTCAGCAATAGTAATAAACTTAAGATCGTGCTCTTTAGCAAACTGAAATAAATCATCACGTCTCGCCATTTCACCGTCTTCTTTAAGAATTTCACAGATTACTCCAGCTTTTTTCAAACCTGCAAGCCTTGCTAAGTCAACAGATGCCTCTGTATGTCCAACTCTCTTCAAAACACCACCTTCGACCGCTTTAAGTGGAAAAATATGCCCAGGGCGTCGAAGATCACTAGCTTTAGCATCATTTGCGATGGCTACCTCTATGGTTTTAGACCTATCTGAAGCACTGATTCCAGTACTAACCCCGAATTTAGGGTCTGCATCTATGCTGATGGTAAAAGCAGTGTGATGAGCATCACTATTTTCTCTTACCATGTCATCTAATTCGATTTTTTTTACTAAATCACTCTCTAAGGTAAGGCAAATTAAACCACGCCCAAATTTACTCATAAAATTAATAATTTCGGGGCTAACTTTTTCTGCTGCACAGACTAAATCCCCTTCATTTTCACGATTAGCATCATCTGCGACAATTACCATTTTTCCGGCAGCGATATCCTCAATAGCAGCTTCAATAGAATCAAATTTTTGCTCTGACATTAATAGCAATTATAACTTTTATTGGATGCAATTTCCGCTTTAACTCTTGAGTTTCAGATTTATGTATTTATTTTTTCAGATAGTTCAAAAATTTAACCTGAGCTTAACCTAGAAATGATTCTCTAGGGTATGGATCACATCAACGACGCAAATAATAGTAATAAATATGGCGCAGAAGTAGCTCAAAAAGAACTTGTAATTGGTTTTTTCTCAACCAGGAATTTAGAGAATTATAGTTTATATCAATCTTTAGCTTTAGATCTTTATAGATCTATTACTTTTTTCAGAACTTATGGAAAAGTAGATAAATTCATAGAAGCACATCCTGATTTCACAGAATACAAGGATGATATCGAAGAATTATGGCTAGAATTTGAACATATGTCAGATGAGGAATTAGCGGAGGTATCAATTCGCATTCTAGCTGACTTATAACAATTTGCAAATGGATGTTGCAAGTTGAAGGTTTTCCCCCTAATCAAACCTTTATAAGAGATCTCAGCAATGAGATCTCTTATTCTTTGAAAGCCTGTCTATTAACTATCTTCTCAGCTAAAGACCCTAATGTAGCTTCCTCTGACTGAAAAATTGTTAATTTAAAATCTGGCTCAGAAATAATCTTATAAATTTCTTCCCCTAAAGTGGCTGTCACCTTAGGACCAATCGAATAAAATTCAATATTCGCGATAAACTCTTTAAGATCAAAATTACTATTTATCGTTTCAAAAAAGTTTCTAACGCATTGGGAGCTGGTGAAGCTAAGTTTCAAAAATTGATTTTCAGCTTTCATTTCGACTAATAAGTCCTTAAATTTTCCAATCAAATCATCTGAGATAGTAGGTTTTACTGTTTTATAAGCATCCACCTGAACAACTTCAATTTTCTTCGATTCTTCCAAATCTTCAATTAATTTACTATCAGCAATGCTGGTACGAGGCAAAAGGAGTTTTAGAGGATTAAGGTAATTAGTATCATCAGTACAATTA
>CALBDR010000179.1 GCA_937927525.1 uncultured Candidatus Melainabacteria bacterium | reverse complement strand
GATAATAACTATGGGTCTTGACATTTATAGTTCAGTATATACAATTTATAATCAGTCAACCTTAAACTTAGACAATCGGCATAAGCCTAATAAGAGAAAAAAAACTTTCCATAGAACTCTAGGTTTTCTAAAACAAAAACTTAACAAAGCAAAAAAATATGATTTATTAAAAGAAATAATAAAAAATCTAAAAATAAATGAAGATACTGGTTCATTTGAAGGGGAAATTAGTCCTCATTTTAAAGATTTTCTTACTAGAATCTTCAATAGGCAAGGTGAATATCACCTATCATTCAAAATCCCTAATATTGAACGTGAAAGAAAAACTCTTTTTAACGCTATAAGGGGTGTCCTAGTCGAGCATCATCATGACATAAAAGTTGATACAAACAATCCAAATAAATTAAAAATATTATTTCATGACAAAGAAGTTATATCTTCTGAAAAACCAAATTATAAAACTCCAATAAATATCTTCACTAAAGTTGATAACGGTTTTGTTATGGAGGTAGATTTGAAAAAAAATATATTAGAAATAAAACCTAATAATACAGTTACAAAGACATTTGGAGATAATAGGTGGAAAATACTAACTCATCTACAAAATTTTATAGGAACTTTAATATCTATCAATATCGATTCACAGTCCCCCTTTATAATGATGGAAACTAATAAAGTTAGTTTTAAGGATACTAATACAAATAACTTTGAATCAAAACAAGAGATAACAGACAACATTCACGAGGCTCTGAGACCTTTTAACATATATTCATATGAATATTACTTATTAAATTTAGACAAAAACCTTGCTGAAGGAAAAATACTCTAACTTAAAACGGAATTTCCATATCTTCTTCACTAAAATCAGATTTTTCAGGACCTGAACTTAAAGAAGATGATGAGTATTCAGCGTTAAAATCAGCTGAAGCTGATCCACCAGCAGAAGAACCTAAAATATTAATTTTATTAGCTTCAACAACAAAAGCTCTAACATTATTACCTTCTCTATCAGTATACTGTTCGATTTGAGGTCTGCCAATAACCAAGACTTCAGCACCAGGTACTAAGGTCTCTAAATACTGAGCATGGTTATCACCCCATAAATTAACTTTAATGGAATGCTGTTTCATCTCCTTAGAACGAGAATCATATTTATCAATATTCATATAAAAGCCTATAACAGAAGTGTTATTCGGAGTAAACCTCTGTTCAGCTTTATTATTTAGAGTTCCAGAAACAGTGATCGAAGCGAAAGTCATACTATGATGCTACCACTTGAAGATTATAAATTTCAAATCTAAGTAAATCTTCCACTAATTTCATTCTATCTTTAATAGCAGAAATATCTTCTGGCTTTGCAGTTAACTTTAAGATGATTTGAAAAGCAGATTTCTTAGCACCAATCTCATAACCGATATTTTGTTTACCTTTGAGGTTAATATCATCAAATTTAACGTCAAACTTAGAAAGAGTAGACTCTAAATCTTTCAAAAATCTGTTAGCTGACGATTCGTCAAAATTAGGGGCTAACATTAAGAAAAGTTCGTAAGTTTTCATAGCAGATCTACCATTATATTATCTTTGCTGAACAATTTCAAGTTTTTCCGAGATTTCCTTATTTAATCCTTCTAAATAAACCTTTCCATCTAATACTGTAACTGCTTCACCGATTAATTTAGCTTTCAAACCAGCATTTTCATCGACATTAGCTTCATCAAGCTCATAAACTTTGTTTTTCACTAAATATACAGCTAAAGGCCCATTAGCAGATCCAGTAACAGGGTCTTCACCCACACCACAGCCAGGAATAAAGAATCTTGAAGAATAGTGTGATTCTTTATCATGAGTTTCAGCAGTAAAAAGAGAATACCCTACTATTTTATGTTTATCAGAAAATGCCTGCAAAACCGAATCATTATATTTAGCAAGACTTAGAGACTTTAGATCTTTAAAAGGAACTAATAAGTAATCCATAGTCCCATCTTTCATAACTGGCAATTCAGAGTTAAGCTCGCTCTTACTAATACTAAATAGAGAAACGAGTTCATTCATATCCACAGAAACTTCTTTCAAATTAATTCGAGGTGAATCTAAAAAGACTTTAATTCCATTTTCAGTACGAGAAACTTTTATATCTAAAATCCCAACCATAGTTTCAACTTTAAAATCATATTCACCAAATGAACTCATACCAAAAAGATTCTCTTCAGCTAAAACATGCATCGTTGCAACAGTAGCGTGACCACAGAATAAAATCTCAGACTCAGGAGCAAACCACCTAATCCTTAAATCAGCCTTATCACTTTTTAGAACATAAGCTGTCTCAGACAAGTTCATCTCATTTGCTATTTTCAGCATTTGCTTATCTGACAAATTATCAGCATCTACTACTACAGCAGCTGGGTTTCCAGTGAAAGGTTCGTTTGTAAATGCATCAACTTGTTTAATTGGGATGGTTTCCATATGTAAAATTATATGGGTATAATATGCTACATGAATAAAAAACTTGTTTGTCTTATTACACTACTTCTTATAGCTGGTATAACACCTTCATCAGCTACTACTTACAGCATGCACTTAGAAAAACAGTACAAGAAAGCATTAAATGCTGGCTGCGAACCAATTGAAGTAAAAAACCCTGCTACTGCAACTACAATGGGTCTACTACCTGGTGGAGGAGCGTTTTATACTGGACAGGTTGGTCTCGGTATAGTAGATGCTTTAACTTGGCCTTTCTCACTTCTTTGGGATATGCCACTTGCTGGTAAAAGAGCTATTCAAAGAAATAGAGAGATGACTGTTGAAAATTGTAAAGAACTAGGCAAAATTTAAACAATAGCTTTACTAAAATATATTTTTAACTAAAAGCCTCAGCTAAAAACAGCTGAGGCTTTTTCATTCCAAAGAACGAGTATTTCTTAACAAAAACTAATCAAAGTCATGATTACAGAAAAAATAAATCATGATAGTTTAGTTTTTGTGGATAAAGCTGGTTAAAATCCACATAAAAGGAAGAGCAAATTGAAACTGATATACAGAAAGAAGAACTTTTTAGAATGTTACAGATTCGTCCTGTACAAGAAAAAACTCAAAATCTAAAATATATTTTTACTAAAGATCTTAGAAACTCAAAACTTAGTTTAGAGTTACAAAAGACTAGAAATAACTACAACCAAGTTAAAAAAATTACCAGAGATTTTGTTAAATCCCCTAATTTCAAATCTGGCTTTAATTCAGAGAAATTAAATGCAATCTCTAAATTATTAGAAAGTCAAAGAGCAAACCCTGACTTAGCAAAACTTAGAGTAGAACTAAAAACTATTATCGGTCCTGATTCAAATAAATTCACCAAAGCTAATACAAATGAAGAAGAGATTAGCCAAATGTGGGATTCGCTTACAGCAACTACTATCTCACAAGAATCTCCAGAGAAAAGAGAAGAGTTGATCCAGAGCCTAAGAACTCAGAATTTTCTTCAAGCACTAAACAATGATTCAAATATTTTAGAAGATGATACTGAGATTCTAAGGCTACTTAAAGCTAGACCAACACTGGCAAGTGTCGAAGAAATCAACAATCTTCAAGCAAGAGCTTTTGAGAAAAAGGGTAGAGCACAAAGAACAAAAAATGAAACACAAGACTTCAGTAGAAGAGTCGCTTTATTTAACAGAATCAAAGAACTAGAAAACACTGATAAAGATCTAAAAAAAATCTATAAGGTTAATATCAAAGAATCTAGCAAGAGTGCCTCTAAAAACGATATCCAACAATCAAAAGAAATTTTAGAAACTCTAAAAAAAGAAAAACCAACAACTGTAAGAAATAACGCTAGCAGTATTAATGTAAATAGAACTATAGTTAATAGATTAAACGTTAAAACTTTCAATTCTCTAGCTAGTTCCAGTAAAGCTAATACAGCAGTTCTAAATAGGGGCACAGCAAATAGCACTTTAGCAGAAGATTTAGAGAATGAAAATGAAGAACTATTCTTACTTTCTTCTAATAAAACTAAAGCTACGATTCTGCCAAATACAATACAAAGAAAACTTACAGCTAAGTCACAAACTGTGCTTAAGGATTTTGAAAAAGGTGCTGATGATGAATTAGAACTTAGAAAAACTGAAGACGAAATTGATAAGAGATTAAATCTTGCTAATAAATTAATGATGCAAGACTTACCTACTAAATCAATTATCAAATTAACTAGATTAAGAGAAGCTGCTAAGGCACAGTCATCTAGATTTAATTTCGATCCAGATATCTTCAAACTTTTCAGACCTAGAGTAGATCTCTCTAACTTAAATCCAAATAAAATTACAGGTTCGTTCAAAGTTATTGGAATAGGTGATCTACTAAAAGTAGAACAAGAACTAGTAGATTACCAGGCTACAGAAGTTTCTCACGTTGAAAACGTTATGCAGTCTGAAAATAAAAATAGATCATTTAGAAGAAAAACAAGTCAAGAAGAGACTTTATTCACTTCAGAAACTGTAGAAGAAGAAAATTCTTACGATCTTCAAAGTACTAAAAGAAGTCAAATGTACAATGAAGTTCAATCACAAATTAAAAATGAAAGTGAAATGAGCTTAGGTGTTAGCCTTTCAGCTAAATATGGTCCTGTAAAACTTAGTACTGATGCTAACTTTAGTTCAAGACAATCAAAAGAAACAAGTGCTAAAACTGCTTCAGACTTTGCTAAAGAGGTTACTGAAAAATCAGCAAACACTATCAGCAGTAAAGTTCAAGAAGAAAGAACTACTAAGACTCAAACAGAAGTTGAGGAACTTAGCTCTCATGGTTTTGATAACTCAAATGGTTCAGGACATGTAGTAGGAATCTATCAGTAGTTAAACAAAAGATATAGAAATAGGGTTGTTAACTACGGTAAGAGACTAATGCTTGAGTTCATGGTTCCAGAACCGGCTGCATTCTATAAGTACGCTCAAGAAAACCCTGTAAATGATATTGATACTACATATATCCCAACAAGACCAGATCCAATCGGTGACTTAAATTATGGTGATATAAATAGATCAAACTATAGTACTTTAGCTGCAAAGTATAATGCAGTAGGTATTCAGGCACCACCATCAAACAAAATCTGTATTGGTACTAGTATCACAAAAGACTACACTAAAAAACAAGAATACTCAGTAATGATGAACAAGGAATTAAAAATCCCTGATGGTTACCAAGCTGATAATGCTGAAATAGACTACAGTGCAGTATGGAGTTCCAATGATTCACCAGCTATCTACTTGTTAGTAGGTGATGAAAAATTTAGAAACTCAGATGGAAACTACATCTTAAATCTAAAAAATGAAGTTGGCACACTTCCTATTTCACTTATTTGTGACTTGAAAGCTATAGCAATTAACATTGACGTAGAGTGTAAGTTAAGAGAAGAAACTTATCAGAACTGGCAAATAGCTACTTATGAAGCTATTAAATCAGCATACGACAAGATGCTTACTGAATATGAAGATGCTATGCGTCAAGCTGAGATTGATAATGGAGTTCAAATCCGTGGCAATAACCCAGACAAAAATAGAATCATTGAACAAACAGAACTTAAAAAATCATGTGTCAGAATTCTTTCTAGAGATAGTTTTGAAAACTTTGATGCTATGAAAGATGCTGTATCATTTGGTTACCCTGAATTTGATTTAGATGATGCAGAGCAAGAAGGAAAGTATGTTCAATTCATGGAACAAGCTTTTGAATGGGAACAAATGACTTACATTAACTACCCTTACTTCTGGGGAAGAAAAACTAATTGGTTAGAAACTCAATCACTATCTGATACAGACCCTAAGTTTGAGGCTTTCTTAAAAGCTGGTTACTCTAAAGTTAATATCCCTGTAAGACCTGGTTATGAAGATGCTGTTATGTATTTCATTAACTCAGGGGGAGAGATTTGGAAAGGTGGTGAAGCACCAGTAATCAATGATCCTATGTATGTATCAATCGCTGAAGAGCTTTCTGAACCAGAAGGTGAGCAAGTAGGCAAAGAGTGGGAAACTAAAGTAGCTACTAACTTAGTAATGATTAATAAAGAATCTAAGTTACCTAGCTTCAGCTAATAGTTAAGCAATTAATCTCAAACTCAAAAAATAAAAGGTGCATAAACTATGGACTATATCAAGAAAGAAGATGTAGAGTATTTAGTCTTTGAAGGTGGCGGAGGGGCAGGCAATGCCTTTCCTGGCGCCCTAAATGCTCTAGAAGAATTAAAAATACTTCAATTCGACAATAATAATAAAGTAGCAGGAAAAATAAAAGGCTTTGGTGGAGCTTCAGCAGGAGCGATTAATGCTTTATTCCTCTCTTTAGGATATAGTCCCAGTGAAATGCAAACTATACTAGATCAAAACAATTTTGAAGATTTTTTTGACAAACCAGATACAACTTATAGACCCTATATCTTTACTGCTAAAAAAAGTACTAAAGTAAAAGATGACTTAGATAAACTTGCTAAAGAGCTTGAACAGGGGATATTTGGAAATATTTTAAAACACTGTTTTGGCTGGATTTTATCGAATAGAGCAATTAGTAGTCTTGCTTGGGGCACTATAGCAGCAGGATATACAATGCTTAGCTATTTCTTTGGTGCAGCGCTATCAGCAATCACCATCGTAATGATGGGCAAAATGCCTCAAAAAATGCTTAAGCAAATAAAAGATAACTTGAAACAAAGCAGAGTACAATTTGCTTTACTGTTCCATTATGGAATTTTCCCAGCTTTTACCTTTAGACACTTTCTAAATAAATATATTAAACTTGCTGTAAATCGAGTAGGTGCTTCAGGAATAAGCGGTGATGAAATCACGATAGGTGGAGTAAAGAAAAAAATTCAAGATATTAACTTTGCTGACCACGAAAAAATCTTCGGGGTAAAGTTGATAGTTACAGGTACTAATTTAGAAACTATGAAAAGTGTTCAATTTAGTTCTTTAACTACTCCTAATTTTCCTATCGCTGATGCTGTGAGAATATCCATGAGTATACCTATGGCATTTCAACCACTAATTCTAAGAGATGATAATGATCTTAGAAAAGTAATTAAAAGTGGAGAAAACCCTAAAAACCATTTCCTAAAAGGAGTTTGGGTTGATGGTGGACTACTTAATAATGCTCCTGTAGGAGCTTTTGATCAGATAGCAGGCACTCACACTAAAACACTTGCTCTAAGGTTAAGACAGGATGAAAGAACTAATATAGAAACTGTTTTTGATTTCTTTAAAATTTATCCATTAAGTTTAGGACTCATGGGTACTGGAGAAGCTTACATAGACAATGCAGCCAGCACATTTGATAGAACTATTAATATCAATGTCAAAAACAGTGAAATGGATTTATTTGATTTTAAAGTAGATACAGGAACTTTTAAAACTGTGAATAACAGATCAAATAAAACTGTTAAAGACTTTTTTGCAAGCGCAGCAGCCGTTCAGAGAATTAAAGACGAAGCACAAAAAACAGGCTCAGGTGAGTATCCTGTTAATGATTTATAATAAATCTGATGAACAAAAAAGCAGATATTGGAATATTTGGAGGAAGTGGACTTTACTCTTTTCTGGAGAACGTAGAGGAAGTCCAAGTAGAAAGTGAATATGGACCTTGTTCTGATTCAGTATTCATAGGAGAATACACTGGTAAGAAAATAGCTTTCTTACCTCGTCATGGACGTAAACACACTATTCCACCTCATAAAATTAACTACAGAGCAAACGTAAACGCCATGAAAAAGCTTGGTGTAAGTACCGTTATCTGCCCTTGTGCAGTAGGAAGTTTAAAAAAAGAAATAGAGCCAGGACACTTTGTCATAGCTGACCAGTGGGTAGATAGAACCAATGGCAGAACTGATACTTTCTTCGATGGACCTATTGCAACTCACGTTAGCGCAGCATACCCTTACATAGAAGAATTAAGAAGACTTGCGATAGAATCTGCAAAAGAAAATTCTATTACAGTACATGAAAAAGGAACTATAGTAGTTATTAATGGTCCTAGATTCAGTTCAAAAGCAGAGTCAGAGTGGTTTACAAAAATGGGTTGGGATATTATTAATATGACTCAATACCCAGAAGCACACCTAGTAAGAGAAGCTGGTATGGCTTGTGTCAATATTTCTTTAGTTACTGACTATGACTGTGGTCTAGTAGCTGACTGTGAACCTGTTAGTCATACAGCTGTGTTTGAAGTATTTAATAATAATATCGATAAATTAAGAAAGATGTTATTTACATTAATCGAAAAAATCCCTGTTAATGAATATTGGGGTGCAGACAAAGTTTTAGAGAATTCTAGATTTTAAACATATACTTCACTTGGTAACTTTATAAGAGATATTTTTCAATATAAACTCAAAAAGCCCCTCAAATTGAGGGGCTTTTTGAGTTTAAGGCTCGACTAAACTTTAATGAATGTGTCTATATCTTAGAGTTACATATGGATTAGAAGGATTATCATCTAAAACCTCAAGTTCAACTATATTTTCAGAACCCGAAAAGTAATACCAGTGGTCTACCTCGACAAAGTAACTTGGAAAAGTAGGAACAAAGTCACCAGAAAGTCTTAGAAGATATCTGTGACCTTGTTGCAAATTTGTAGCGGAGAATGTAGTATTCGCTGTCATTACTTTCGTAAAGAAGCTATGTTGAGCAGTAAAATCTATTACCGTTCCACTTAAAGTACCTTTATCAGTAGTAAGTGAAGGTATAGCACCAGGAGCTAAATCGGAAGCAGTTATACTACCATCCTGAATATCATCACCAGTTAATGTTTCATCTAAAACCTTATCAGTAGTAACAGCATCTGGAGCTAACTTAACATTAGTTACACTACCATTAGCTAAATCAGCGGTCTGAATAGTTCCATCTTGAATATCATTTGTTGTAACAGAGTTATCAGCAATTTCAATAGAAGTAATAGATCCAGGACCAACACTAATAGAACCTAAAGTACCCGGATGTAAATCCTCTGGAAGAATAGTACCATTTGTAATTTTATTACTAGTCACAGAATTATTAGCTATCTTCTGAGTAGTTACTGATACATTTGCTAAATCATTTGAAGTAATAGTCCCATCAAAAATATGTGAAGAGTTAACAGCAGAAACCTGAATCTTGTTAGCGTTAATAGATAGATCAGCTATTTTCGTTACAGTTACAGCAGCTGGAGCTAGTTTCTGAGAAGTCACAGATAAGTCAGCTAATTTAGCAGTAGTTACACCTAAGTTAGCTAAATCATCAGTATTAACAGAACCATCATTTATCTTAATACTAGTAATAGCATTGTTTGCTATCTTAGCTGTAGTTACAGCATTATTAGCAAGTTTCACAGTAGTAATAGAACCATCAGGTACATTTAATGAGTTTAATACTGTAGGATCTAAATCAACAACTAAGATTGTTCCATCCTGGATTTTATCAGTAGTTACGGCATCATCGTCAATGTCAGCGTTTTTAACTTCACCATCCACAATCTTAGGACTAGTAACAGAGTTATTAGCTAACTTAATAGCAGTAACAGATCCATCAGCTAAGTCTATAGTTTGAATGCCACCATCTAGAATCTTATCAGTGGTTACTGCATCATCATCTATGTCAGCATTCTTGACTTCTCCATCAACGATCTTAACGCTAGTAACTGAATTATTAGCTAATTCAACATTTGTAATTGAACCTGGAGCAGGAATTACAGAACTTAATACACTTGGATGAAGGTCAACTATTTGAATTGAATTATCTAAGATTTTATCTGAATCTACTGCACCATCAAGAATTTTAACTGGGGTAATACTTGCATCAGCTAAGTCTACTGTTTGAATAGTTCCATCCTGGATTTTATCAGTAGTTACGGCATTATTAGCAAGTTTAGGGTTAGTTACACTACCATCTGCTAAATCAGCAGTTAAAACAGAACCATTTTGAATCTTGATACTTGTTACTGAGTTATCAGCTAAAGTTACATTCGTTACTGAACCT
>CALBDR010000178.1 GCA_937927525.1 uncultured Candidatus Melainabacteria bacterium | reverse complement strand
TCTCTGGACCTCCTGGGTAACGCAGGTCGAGTAATTTTGCTACTTTATCAAAAGAATATTTCATCATACCTTCTGTATTATCTACTAACATGCTAGCAAATTGAGTTTGAGCTTCGATGTATTTATGAGCCATTTTATTTAGCTCTTTATCTTTAATAATTCTATCGGCCATGCTTTTCTTAGCGCCCTGAAAGTAATTGATAAACATTTTCATGTGTGTGTCCTATATTATATAAGTTGGGAGGCTAACCATAGCCTCCCGCGAGTTTATTACGGAACTACCCGATCAGTTATTTTTGTAATTAATTGGAATTTTACGAGATAGTAACTCTTCTGGAATAGTATACTTTAGTTCTATAGTTAAAATACCTTCACTAATTTCTGCGTTTTTAACGTGAACGTGCTCAGATAGTCTGAATGTTTTTTTAAATTTTTTTGTAGAAATTCCCCTATGAATATATTCACGGTCTTTTAAATTGTGCTCTCCAAGAACAGTTAGCACCCTATCTTTGATCTCAAGGGTTAGATCGTCTTTACTAAATCCGGCAATAGCCAGTTCAATGCTATAGTCACTTTCTCCAGTTTTAACAATATTATGTGGTGGATAGTTATCATTTGTTTGTTTTGCTAGCCCGTTTAATTCATCTAGCATCCTATCAAAACCAATAATAGCGGTACGTGGAAATAGTGTATTTAAAGATACATTTGTCATATATATTCTCCTTTTTAAGCAAGAAATTAAATTTGAACCCCTAAATCAGGCGGTTCTAGGTTATCAACCACTAGCTTTATTTTGCTATGAGCTACTGGTTGTATCTCTCTTATAAATCTTTCTTTTTTTAACTTTTCTGTTATATCATTCATTTTATTTTGAAAAATATCTAAGTCTTCATCTTTTATGTCGCCTAAACCTTTTCCCTCAGTGACTTCATAACATATTATAGAAGCCACTATAAACATATTAGCACTACCAATATATCTAGAGTCTAAATACTCAGACTCAGAAAAAGTTCTAGGGTCAACCAATTCAAAACAACTATGGTTAACAGAATCTTCTTCAGTAGAAAATATGTCCACAGGGTTAGAAGATAAGACACTTCTTATATACTCAATTAATAAATCATCCATTATTTAAATACTTGTAACCATGTAGCAAGAATACCTAATCCTGCAGAAACCACACCACCTATTAACCATAAGGTTTTGAGACTAGTTTTTCCCTGAAGAGCTAAGTTCTGCAAAGCATCTATTTTTTTATATAATTTATCCATATCAGTAGCTAATTGCTCTTCTAGTAGGTTCAATCTTTGATCCAACCTTTCTATTTTTTCTATCATATGAGTGTGTCTTTCTGTTCTAGTAACATCAGACACTTTAATACTAGTTTCAGCTTGTTGTAGTCTTTTGTTTATGTCTTTTAGTTCTTCTCGAAGACTGGATAATTCATCAGTTGGCATTAGCTATTCTCCTACCCCTCATATATTATTATAGAGTAGTTATAATGTTATGTCAAAAATTATTTTTGTAATTTTGGAGAGTAATATGTAGTCCTTCTATCGTCTAAAACAACTTTAGAAATAGGATTACCGAAGGGGTCTTCTTTTTTACCATAAACCATTACAGACCCTAAACTAATATCTTTAATCTCCCTGTCTATATTAGTATAGGTTCCTACTCTAGAAAAAATATCTGAGTAAGTACTAATGGTAGAACCACCAGTAACATAGGCTGTTTTAAGTACTTTTATAACAGAATTATATAGATTAGTTAATTCTTCTGTAGAGCACTCTTTTATTTTATTAGCAGGGAATAATCTAGATAAAAATAAAGACTCACTTTTATATATATTACCTACTCCGCTAATGACACTCTGTGTCATCAAAAAATTAACTAATGATTTGTTTTTATGTTTATCACAAAGTTTTAACCAATCGTCTAAAGAACACGGGTTATTTAACATATCAGGACCTAAACTATTTAATTTTTTCTTGATATGGTTAAAGCCTTGTACAAATTTTAAGGTTCCAAAGTTGCGCATATCACTAAAATATACGCAATTTTCATATTGCGTATTATTATTCTCTTTGATATAAATAAACTTTATTCTTTCATATTTATTACTATGTACCTTAAATGAGCCAGACATTCCTAAAGTAATATAGATGTACCAGTCTTTTTCAAGACTGGCATAGATAAATTTACCTTTATTTTTAATGCTGTTAATTTTTATAGGCAAAACACTAGTAAACTCATCATACTTTTCTGGTAGTTTTTTAAGATACCTACCAGAAAGAATATCAATGTCTACTAAGTATGAACTTTTTAGCTTAGAATCTAGTTGTTTAGCTATAGTAGTACATTCAGGTCCTTCAGGCATTAACCTTTTCCAAATTTACATACCAAGGGTATTCATTAAATGCCCAAGAATATTCTTTTTGCATTTCTTTTTGTTTTACGGCTAAGTCCGCATCAGACTTTAAAATAGTAATCATAGAACTAATACACTTAAGAATAGGGTTGATTACGCTATTACTATAATATCCATATTCAGTAGCAGGATGAGCTACTGCAAATTTACGGTAATAAGTAGGATTATTTAACTTTAATAGAGTTTTCTTAATTATAGAAATATTATCTTCTGTAAAAGGAGATTTTAGGTTATGCACAATCTCAAAAAATTCAATTTCAAAATCATTAAAAGTCATTGGGTTCCTTATATTTGTTTTAGATAAGAGTTAATCTTCGGGACTTAGCTAATTTGTGTCCCCAGTATTCTTCATGCTTAACTTTACCAGATTTTTCCGAAAAGTCAATTGTAAAGTTAATTTTTTCTGCTGCTTGGTTCCACCTTTCAATCATCGCCTTATTTTGCATACTATTTTTTATTTCTTCCATCCAATCAATTGCTAAATTAGGATTCCATTTGGCAAGATTAGGTGATTCTTTAATAACTTTATGAATATTCCAAGTATTCAATCCTTTTTGCGGCATTTTAATCTCCTTAATTTTTTTATTTGACTTTGTGTATTTTTTATTTATAATTAGTTATAAGAGGATTAACTATGAAACTTATTGCTGTATATGATGATATAACTAAAAAGTATATAGAGAAGCAAGTAGCACAACTAATAGAATTAGGCTATTCTATTGAAATGCTATATCATACAGAAGCTACTGACAAGTACGGTATTAAGTATTTTCCAAGTTTTAGTATTGCAAAAAATAATAAAGTTGGTTATACTCTTGGTGGAAAACAAAATTTTACCCAAGTGTTACGGTGGGTACAAGATTCAGGATTAGAATGCAAGTAAATACAAAAAAATATGGTGGAGATCCGATGCGCAGCTACAAAGCGTTAATGCGCAAACTAAATAGAGAAGGTTTTTACAAAGAGCTAAACGAAAAAAAGTTTTACAAAAGTAAAGGTGAAAAGCGTAGGTTGGAGAAGTTGCAGAGCACTGTGAGAGTAAAACGCAAGCAAAAAATTAAAATGGAGCAACTATTAAAAGAACTTAGACCTACAAAAAAGCAATTTAAAGGTAATAAGCAAAAACTTTAAATTTTTGCTTGCACTATTGGTAGTTATACTATATTTTATATATAAAGTGCTTAAGTTATTTAGGCAATAATTTTTTTATTAGGTATTTTATGTTTATATATTTTAGAGCTTGTGAAAAACAAGATACTATTTCTTATGTGAGTCGTTTTAATAACTTTCACAAAACTATTATACTAAAAAAATGCTGGTTGTCAATACAAAAAAGTATTAAAAAAGAGGATTCCCTATACTTAATTGAAGATGGCTTGTCTGAGAGTACTCTAACGTGGCTATTTAATAATTCTACAGTACCTGTACAGGTTGTTTCAGTTCCTGAACATTCTTGGGAGTATCATCAACATACGGTAACTTTAGTAGATACATTAAAACAAGCTGCTGAGAGTAGTCCAGAAGAGCTTCATTATATTGTGGAAGATGACTATTTGCATACTCCCGAAGCGCTTGACGTGCTTCGGGAGAATTTGTTAGAATGGAACGGATTTGCGGTGTCTTATGACTATCCAGATAGGTACAGAGACCCAAAAGCTTCAAACATTATGATTGGTAAAACCAGACACTGGAGAACTATTGACAGCTCTACTATGACTGTATTAGCTAAAGGACACGTATGGTCTAAGGTAGTTCCGTTACTAGAAAAAGCTGCTTCAACTAGTAACGATAAAGTATTTGAAGAAATCTACAAGCATATACCCTGCATTAACCCGCTGCCGGGAGTCTCGTGCCATTTAACAGATAGGCATTTAACTCCTTTAGTAGATTGGACATCATTATGGAATGACATAGATGTCTAAAAAACTATATTTTGAACACCTAAAAAACTTTATTACTAGTGAAGGATACTGGTCTACAGAGGATTGTAAGGCTGTCGCAGAAGACATAATCAACAAAACTAAGGCTAAGGCTATGTTAGAGATTGGTTTTAATATTGGCTATAGTGCTAGTATTTGGATTGAGTCAGGAATAGAAAATCTATATATTATAGACATTAATTACCACAAAGATACAGAGTTAGCACTTCAAGCTGTAAATAATAGATATCCCAATACAGTTGAATGGTTACTAACAGATTCTACTAGTCAAATAGCTAAAAACTGGCAAATTCCTAGTGTAGATATCTCTTTTATTGACGGTGGGCATAGTTACTCAATTTGTTTATCTGATAGTTTGTTGTCTATAGAAAAAGGCGCAGATTGGTTAGTTTATGGTGATGTGATTGAACGCCACAAAAACGGAATCTGGAGTGTGTTAGAACAGTTAGAATCCGAAGAAAAAATAGAACTAATCTGTTCTTATAAAATGCCTTGGATTCAGGATAATGAGTCTTACATAATTTTAGCAAAGGTAATAAAATGAAGACTGTAATAATAACAGGCAGCGCTGGTTTAATAGGAAGCCATCTTTGCCATAGATTTTTAGATCTAGGGTATCAAGTAGTAGGTATTGACAGCCTTATTGGAGGTTATTCAAGTAATATGCCTAAAACCCATCCAAACTTCGTTTGGAAACAAATAGATATTCTGGACCATAAAAATCTATTAGAAATTTTTAAAACATATCCAGCTGAAGTAGTAATTCATTGTGCAGCATTAGCGCACGAAGGCCTTAGCGTATTTTCCCCTAAAACCATTGTAGAAAATATTTATGCAGGAACAGCTTCTGTATGCAGTGCTGCCTGCGCAACTGGTGTTGCAACTTTTATTAATACTAGTTCTATGGCTAGATATGGAGAAGGTACTCCTCCCTTTAAAGAGTCTCATGTGCCTAACCCAATTGACCCTTATGGGCTGGCTAAGGTTCATTCAGAAGAACACCTAAAACTCATGAGTGATATATACGGTATTAAAATAATTACTATGGTGCCTCATAATGTTTGCGGGCCTCATCAATGTTACAGTGATCCATTTAGAAATGTTATGAGTATTTTTGCTAACCAATTAAAGAGAGATAAACCAATCTATATATATGGGGACGGCAATCAAAAAAGAAGTTTTTCTCATGTACTAGACTGTGTAGATGCTTTTATAGTAGCCTATAATACTAGGGATACCATAGCCTCTGGCGAAGTTTTTAATATCGGACCTGGAGAAGATACTGAAATCACTATAACTCAACTGGCAAAAAGAGTATCTCAATATTTTAATGTAGACAGTGATTCTAATATTCAACATTTACCGGGCAGACCAAGAGAAGTAAAGTATGCTTGGGTTAGCACTGAAAAAGCTGTTAGATTGCTTGACTATAAGATTAACTTTACGACAGATGATGTAATAAGAGATACAGTCAATTGGATGAGACAACAACCAAACAGAGATTTTAACTATCATCTAGACATAGAAATCGTAACACCATCCACACCACGCACCTGGACAGAAAGGCTATTTAATAAATGAAAACAGTGTTAATTTATAACTCTCAAGCATTAGGAGACTGCCTACTAGGAACTCATACTGCACGTCTCTATAAAAAACGTTTCCCAGACTCAAAAATATACTTCTGTGTTCGTTCTAATCTATCTCCTACTACTGCTGAAGGAGAAGACGAAATGAGTAGCATTTTGAACTTATTAAAACTACAACCAGGAGTTGATGTAGTAGGGTATATAACGCATACGCCTAATGGTCAGACAATTAGTTTGTTAGATGATGACACTCAACCACAATTTGACGAAGTGATAGACCAACACGCTTGGTTTGGGGACCTCGGTATTGTGCGTAGTCAGTCGCATCAGCTATTTGAGCGGTATGGTCGTGAATCGTTTGAAGATACAGAAACTGGTTTTTCTGTAGCCTCTGAAAAGAATTTACCTACAGACCATTTAGTTATTGCTTTACCTGGCCCTTTAGACTGGAATAGAAAAACTAAAAACGAAGCTATGAGACTTCAGTTTTTAACTAAACTAAAATACTACTTAGAACAAAATAAGATTAGTGCTAAAATTACTCTATTAGGTAGAGATGTAGAAACTGGAAGCCTATTAGAAGGCTTGCAAAGTCTAAATAATGCACATATTTATATTGGACCTATTGGATTACCTCTACACGCGGCTGCAGGACTAGGTGTTGATACTATTAGCATTACCTCTGTCTATCCAGGCTCTTATGACTCTCCAGAGAGTTATCATTCTGGGTGGCATCGTTCTATAAAATCAGATATTCATTGTGGAGACTTTAAGTGTGTAACTGAAAAAAACTATACAGCAGACAATATATACCCAGAAGGACCCGAGACTCAATGGGGTTTCTGGCCTAAACGTTGCCCCTATACAAACAATGGTTTCTCTTGTGTATACAACACTAGCCCAGACCAGTTAATCCATATCTTTGCAGATTGGTATCAAGAAAAAGGTCAACACCTATGGAGCCATTAGTTGTAGTTCCTTATGTTTCAAAACAAGAAATTTTACCTTTAAAGTCAGCTTTAGATTATACTATACCTGTCGTATATTGGGAAGATAAAACTAGAATAGGAAGTGATTTGTCCTATCAGACTCTGTGGAATATGTACCCAGATAGAGATATTATCATACTACATGCAGATATGCTACCTCTTCCAGAAGATACAAAAAATTACTGGTATAAAGAGTTGTGCAGCTATGCAGATAGATTTCCAGAAGCAGGCATATTTGGAACTACTCTTCTATACCCCGCTAAGGATGAACAGGGAAATTATTATATTCAACACGCAGGAGGAAAATTTCATAATGGAGAAGCAATACATTTCGGAGGAGGACTTGAGTTATTTAGTGGATCTGCATCTAGAGAATTGGAAACAGATAAAGGGCAGTTCGATAGAAAACTACGCGAAGTTGCCTGGGTTACGTTTGGCGGCATTTATTTGCGTAGGTCTCTTATTAGTGATGTTGGCAATTTTGATCCCAGCTATCATTGGACTTACTATCGTGACGTGGATTACTGTCTTTCTGCCCGTAAGCTTGGCTGGAAAATATATCAAACTCCTGTTAAACTATTGCATTACGAAGGTAAAGACAATAAGAGAATACAGCAACAAGACCGAACCCGAACTGAAAAGTGGAGAATAAATCATTCTATCTTTTTAGAAAAATGGAAAGACAGCCCTCTATTAGAAAATATTGATAGGCTTGTTCATGAAGAAACAAAGAAAAACTCCAATAAAAAAACATAAAAGAGCGTTAAAAGCCGCTAAAAGAAAAAAAACATTTGCTAGACAAAAGCATTTATGGAATCTAGGGATAGGGCTATATGACAAAGAAGAAAAGCGTAATTAGTTTAATTAGCTATGACGCACACTATTTACCTGAAAGTATTAAAAGTTATTATGAATTTGTAGATGAAATCATACTCGGATTAGATAAAGACAGAATTAGTTGGAGTAACAATGCTTTTAATTTTGACGAATCTGCGTTATGGAAAAATTTACAAGAAATTGACTATGCCGACAAAATTAGTATAATAGAAGAAAATTTTCATCGCAGCTCGGTACCTATAGAAAATGATACTCACGAAAGAAACTTTTTAAAAGAACAGTGTTCACATGATTGGGTATTTTCTTTTGACGCAGATGAAATACTAATTAATGCAAAAGAGTTCTTTTTAGACTATTTTCCTATAGTACAAAATTACTCTAACATAGAATTAATGTTTACCTGGTTTTTATTGTACAAAGAGTTTGAAAATGACTACCTTGTAATAGCAGACGAATCTAGAGAACATATTTTTAAAAAAGATGTACAAGGATTTTCGGCACAAAAAAATTTACATACCTATCATTATTGTAGGTGGACTAATGCTCCTAAAAAAATTCTAAGCCCGCTAACTATATTACACTACAGTTTTTGCCGAAATGAAACAGATTTAAGTAAAAAAATTAATAACTTTGGACATTCTGAAGAGAGTAAAAAAGATCCTTTTTATGACGTTCAAAAAACTGTAACACTAGACAACTATCATGGCTTGACTAACTTTAAGACTAGTAATATGGGGGCGCAATGGCCCACGTTGAAACGAGTGTCAAAAAAAGATTTATTACCCTATTGTGAAAAAGAGGCGAGATTAATATATGAAGCATAATATTGAGTTTATTGGTAAATTTTTTGATAACCACTCACTGTCTATAGTTAACCGTAATCTAGCCTTAAGATTAAAAGATAAAGTAAATTTATCTATTATTCCACTAGACGTTCCTAGTTCAGAGTTTAAAGTTAACAGCGACCAGATATCTATGTTACAGCCGTTAACTAAAGAACTAACGGAAACCCCGGATATTCAGCTAAGACACTCTTATCCCCCTATCTGGAAATGGCCAGAGCACGAAAAAACTAAAGTTGTGTATATTCAGCCTTGGGAATTTATGGCTATTCCTTCAGAATGGCAATATAAATTTGATACCTTTGCTGATGCAGTAATTACTCCAAGCAATTGGACTGCTGAAGTATATAAAAATAGTGGAGTAAATCCGAGCCGTATATTTGTAGTGCCAAATGGGTATGACGAATCAATCTTTAAGCCCGCAAATAACCGTCAAGATAATACCGTAAAAGTAGTATATGTAGGTTGTCATCAGTATAGAAAAGGCATAGATACACTACTAGCTGTTTGGAGTCGAGCCACTAAAAAAGGAATGCCTATTAGCTTAACTATCAAAGATACTCCACAAGTTTATGGGGAGTCAGAGTTATTAAAGGATATAATTACATTACAGTATAAAACTGGCTGTGCTGAAATTATTTATGACGACTCAATCAAATCTGAATTAGAAATGGCTAAACTATACCAAGACCATCATATTATAATACACCCTTATAGAGGTGAAGGTTTTGGTATGCATATACAAGAAGCCATGGCTTGTGGTTGTATTCCTATAGTTACTGACGGAGGACCTACAGACGAGTTTGTGTCTGAAAGTAAAATAAAAAGCTCAAAAAAAATTGTAAATTTATATGATATTTTTGCTTTGAAACCTGAAGACTCAGCCTCTAATATGGGCATGCACAAATGGGTTTTGGAGCCAGATCCTTATAATCTAGCACAGCTCTTACAAGAAACAGTAACTAAAATAAAAACAATCTCTGTAGATAAGACCAAACTAACTACCTGGGAAACTGCAAGTAATCAGTATTTTATGGCATTAGATAAAGTTATCAAAATAAAAGAAAAAGCTAATAGATTAAAATGAGTGATGAATATGATTTAGGTTTTGTATATACCCCGGTAAACGGTAAAGGTCTCAAAGTTACTGTAAATAAATTTAGAGATCAATGGTATGTTCATTTAAGAGAATATATAGAAGATTCAGAAAATAGTGTTTGGTTTCCGACTAAAAAAGGCATAGCAATAAAAGCTGAGTATGTAGATGTAGTTGCCGAAATGTTTGCAGATGCAGGAAAACTACTTACTAATATTTATAGAGGCAATATAAACACCCTATTAACAGAAGGCAAACAACTAGAG
>CALBDR010000177.1 GCA_937927525.1 uncultured Candidatus Melainabacteria bacterium | reverse complement strand
TCCCACTAATGAATCTACATACGAACTTCCTTATCAAGATTTTGATGTAGATGAAAAAGATGAGACAGGCGAATATGTATACAAGAAGATGACTGACCTTCCTGTATGGCATAAGGGCTGTGATTCATCATATTCATGGTCAAAGAAGTTTAAGCGTCTTCAATATCAAGGTACTGTTGAAGAGATTGCTGAGAAGATGCTACACTGTATGTGGTCTAACTTAGATGACAATTCGCAGATACAGTTGGAAAAAGCTTTCCGCAATCACTTCTGCTTTACTGGTGGCGAACCGTTGATGAAGCATGCTCAAGAATGTTCTACTAAGATTCTTGAGTACTATGTTAATAAGTATGGTATGTGTGCACCATCAGTAACTTATGAAACTAATGGTACTCAAACTATCACACGTGAGTTTTATAATAGCTGGCGCTGGCTTCAGGATCGCGGTACAGAATTATTTTTCTCTGTATCTCCTAAGCTGTGGTCGGTTGCTGGAGAGAAGGCAGACAAAGCTATTCTTCCACATGTAGTAACAGACTACTATGAGATGTCTAATAAAGGCCAGCTTAAGTTTGTAGTTAATGGTACTGACGAATGTTGGAAAGAGCTGGAAGAAACTATCGACCGCTTCCGTCATGCTGGTGTATATTACCCTATCTGGCTGATGAATGCTGGAGCTACTCTTGAGGGACAAAAAGGAGAAATCTCTGGTCACGTTACAGAAGCAGAGATCTGTAATGAAGCCCTTGCTCGAGGCTACAACTATTCTACACGAGCACATGTACACATTTACGGTAACACGATAGGAACTTAACATGGCATATTTTTCTACTAAACGATACGGACATAACATTGGTTTGTCTGCTTGCTTCCGGCAACCTAAAGCTCATTCACATTGTAAGTTTCTACATGGCTATTCACTAGCGTTTAAGTTTACATTTGGATGTAATGAACTTGACGAACGCAATTGGGTTGTAGACTTTGGTGGTCTTAAAACTCTTAAGACTATGCTGGAAGACACATTTGATCACAAGGTTGTCCTAGACAAAGAAGATCCTCACCTAATGGACTTTCGAGTTCTTCAATCAAAAGGATTGGTAGATATTGTAGTACTTGATGGTGTGGGTGTAGAGAAGTTTGCAGAACATGCATATGAGATGGCTACAAAAGTAGTCAATGTTCTTACTGACGGCCGGTGCTGGGTTGAAGAAGTTGAATGTGCAGAGCATGGCGCTAACTCTGCTATATATCGAAAGGATCGCTAATGTACAAATTGCCATCAGAAAAGATTCGAGCCCGGTTGGAAGCAGCCGATGCTCGTTACTTTGCAAATGATAACATCTCCGAGTTCCTCGAAGATGGAGACAAGGATGATCTGATTGACGAACTTATGATTAAGTTTGGAGATATCCTTG
>CALBDR010000176.1 GCA_937927525.1 uncultured Candidatus Melainabacteria bacterium | reverse complement strand
TTAAGAAAAGCGGTTGCATCAATAGCCCGACCTTTTATTCTTGGACGGCCTCTATACTTCCAGTGTACAGGATCGTCACCGGTCCCGGCAACTGCTGCTCCCGTTGCCATTGCAGGAGCATCTTCTTTGTATATGTCTTTAAATGTTTTATAGGTAGATTCGTTCAGGTATTGCATCTCTTCGTTGATGCCTTTCATTATATCTTTCTCAGAAGGAATCTCACCCGTATGCATTTCTCTTAATAGAAAGAGAGCCCCGGCATAGGTAGCAATCTGTCTATCCAAGCCTACTCTGCTCAGAGCTCTTTTAATATTAAAAATAAATCTGTTGTAGTAGGACATAGCATCTTTTTCTTCCTTAGTAGATGCTTTCTTTAGTCTCTTACCTTTTTCGTCAACCAATCCAAGCTTATATGCATCCGTTTCTTCAAACGGTGTGCCGATGTCTTTTATTATTCTATACAGGATGTATAGATCGACTACCTTATTGGTCATTAGATTTGTCCTAACGTGTTTACTATTTTATTATCGGCAGGAACACCCTCACAATCAATATTTATCCCATCGATACCGTCTATAGTTTTAGGCCAGTATCCTAATAGAACCAAAAAAGGTTTGAGGTAATGTAGGTGATCGTTAAGTTTAAGAGCAAGCATTCTAGTTGCTGCTTCTGTATCGAATACGTTATATATTACAACGAGATGGTTAATAATTAACCTCTCTTTTAGATCACCAGATGATTCATATTTTTTGAACAGGCGTTTAATGTACTTGATTCTATTCAGATCTTCCTGAAACTCAAGCACATCAGTGCAGTTAGGATTCTCGTAACTCTTAGCCGCATAGAGGGAAAAATTTTGTTCAGTCAAATTACAAAACATTCAGTTGGCTACTACGAGAATGTTGAGAGGGCTACCCTTTTAATTACTGTATTACTTGTAGCAACATAAAGGTAGTTTTCATCCCAAAAGATACTACCTTGCATACCAGTAGCACCAAGAACAGTAGTAGCGTTGTTACTCGATACTGTTGTATCTGATGTTAGAGTAACAACGCCACCACTTACAATCACATTACCACTTAATGTAGTATTGGCTACTACAGATAATGTACCGTCGATAGTAGTATTGGCTGGAACAGAGCCGAATAATGTATACAAACTTACTTTCTTAGACGTCGGAGTACCAGTAGGATCGTCTACTACGTAAAGAAGATCCTTCTGGTTTGGCGACGCTAGAGCATCAAGCTCTGTTGTTTTTCTATCAGCCATTACTTATTTCCTATTATTCAGGTAGTGCAACGTCACCGGTATCGTCATCAGCATCAGAAGTAATTGTAGACATCGCAACGAGTACTTCTGCCTTTTGACGAGCATTGCCGTTTGCATCGGTATATGCATCACTATAACGTACCCAGCCAGCATGTGCTGTACGAGCACGATCAGAAGCTTGGAACACGGCTGTAGCAGCTGAACCAGAACCACCGGCGCCACCAAATGCTACTGTAGCTGTTGTGTAGTTAGTACCAGGAGATGATACAGTTACTGTATTAACACCCATGGTTAGATCAACTGTTAGAGCATTATCGCCTGAACCATCGTTGGTTGTAGCAGCTTCGTCAAGTGTTGGAAGTACTGTGTATGAACCAGCGTTAACGAGAGTTAGAGATGCAACCACTGTATTAGCAGGTCCAGCGCCTGTTGTTACGGTAGCTGTAGCACTTGTACCGGTACCGCCAGTAACAGTAATCGTATCACCGTTTGCGTATCCAGTACCAGCATTATCACCAACAGCAATGGCTACAACCTTAGCAGTTGTATTAGCTTGTACGCCAGAACCATCACCGGTAATCGTTACTGTAGGACGGACTGTATAACCGGAACCAGCAGCAGTCACTGTTACAGAAGCAATCCCGCCACCACCGTCAAGTTCTGCTGGAGAAACACCGAATACTTGATCACCGTCCATGTTAGTGTCGGTGTCGATTACGTATACAGGCTTCTCTGATACAGTGTATGCTTTACCAGATAGAGTACCGGATGTTAGCTCAGTATTAGATACTAGAGTGAGCGATGTAGCGTTTGTAATCGCTGCGATTACCGCATCACCACCAGCGTCTGCAATGCTGATTACTTGACCAGCAGAGAAATTATTTGCAAAGAACGTACTGGTCCCAGTTACGGTTAGACCGCTAAGAGCAACTGTACCTGGAGACGCAATATCGTCTCTATTACCCCAGCTTGACATTATTTCTTCTCCTTTTTCTTGGCATGATTATGCATTTCGGTTTGTAAAACGTTAAGCTCTTCAATTGGAACACGCTTTTCAATACCATGTTCGAACATGACATCATACCAAGCAATGTGACCGTTTTCGTCTGGGTCAGCGTGCATTGTTTTTACAGGTGTACCCTCACCCCAGGACTCAGAATAAACATGAGTAGCGCAGTTGTGTGGATTTTCTAGACCAGACTTAGTACCTTCACCCATGACTTTTGTATCGTCTTTTGGATTTACGTCCACCTTATCTTTCTTTTCACCCATAGCC
>CALBDR010000175.1 GCA_937927525.1 uncultured Candidatus Melainabacteria bacterium | reverse complement strand
TGAAAATAATGCCATTTATCCCAGAAATGTTAGAAAAATCAGAAAACTATAAGTTCTTTGAATTAAAAGAAGTTAAGAAAGGAGAAAATAATGAATGAACCAAGTAATACTTGCCCCGAAATAGATTCCCATATCTGGGAAGTTGAAGGCATAATAGCAGACATGAAAGACATTAAAGACTTATTTGAGCAGTGTCGAGAAGCTAACGAAAATTTAAGATCATGGGCACATAAAGAAATAGAAGAAAGGGACAGTATTATTGCGGCTCTTGAAGAAGAAATAGAGGAGTTAAAAGATAAATAATGAATGAAATATATTTTATTGGCATTTGGCTTTTAACCTTAGTATTTACGGGGTTAATTGGAACTACACTGGAGGAAAGAAATGTTTAACAAGACAATTATATTATCAGCATTGACTTGTTTGTTATTAGGTGTTATAATAACTTTAATTACTGAGTTAGGTGCAGTTTTGTATATACAAAATAATTACGGGTGGAGAACCTTCAAGATAAGTCCCATAGGAGTAGAATGGTCATTAGAATAATATTATTATTAGCATTGTTAACCCCGATAAGTACCCCAGCTCAAAGTATAAGCGTTTATAAAGCAGTGTTAAAAGCTTCTCACTACACTATAAAAGAAGAGGGATTCAGAAGGTGTGCTTACTGGGACTATTCTAGATATTCTATAGGTTACGGAACTAAAGCCAAAAGCAGATTTGAATGTTTGGCTAGAGACGAAATACAGGCTAAGAAAATAGCAAAAGCAAGAATGTTAAAACATCTAACAGATGACGCTCTGTTCATTTATAAGAGAAAGCCTCAAGTAAACACAGGTCAGTTAGCAATTCTAACAGCAGCAGCATACAACAGTGGCAGAAATGGTATAATGAAAGCTGTAGATAGTGTTCCAGACCACACCAGAGTAGCTTCTGAGCTAAGAAAGAATCATAAGAATTTAAGTGGTGTTAGGAAGAGAGTAAATATGTTAGCAGATAAGTATTTGGAGGTTAGTTAGGTGTTAATAGGATTAATGGGACAGATAGGATCGGGTGAGGGTATGCAGAAGATTGTTGATGCAAACCAAAAATTAGTTAAGGAGTTAAAAAATGGAACAAATACCATTTCCGAATAAGAAGTATCAGATTATTTATGCAGACCCACCTTGGAGTTATAACGACAAAATGGCTGGGCATAGTTTTAGTTTAGACCACGAATATGAAACACAAAGTAAGCAGTGGATAAGCAGTTTGCCAGTAGATAACTTAGCGGAAAAAAACGCCTGCTTATTTTTGTGGGTAACAAGTCCGTTACTTGATGAGGGCATAAAAGTTTTAGAAGATTGGGGATTTCGGTATAAAACAATAGCTTTTGTTTGGAGCAAATACACTAAAAACGGAAAATTAGTTAGTAATTTAGGTAGATGGACAATGGGCAATGTAGAACTTTGTTTGCTTGGCGTAAAAGGAACCCCGAATAGTTGGAGAATTGATAAAAGTATAAAACAGCTTGTCCAAGCGGAGAGAACACGGCACAGTAAAAAACCGCAAGAAGTTAGAGACAGAATAATAAAACTCCTTGGGGATAGAAGTAGAGTAGAACTTTTTGCCAGAGAAAAAACAGAAGGCTGGGACGTTTGGGGAAATGAAGTATGAAAATCTATAAGACAACCGAAGCAAGCGAGTATTTAGGCGTGTCAATCAATATGCTTAAAACGCTTGCCAACAATGGAGAGATAAACTCTTTTTAATCAAAGGATAAAGAAATGTTAATAGGATTAATGGGACAGATAGGATCGGGCAAAGGAACAGCAGCAGACTTTTTAGTAAGTAAAGGTTTCAAAAAAGATTCTTTCGCAGCTCCTTTAAAAGACTCAGTATCAGCTATTTTTAATTGGGATAGAGAGATGTTAGAAGGGGAAACTTCTGAGAGTAGGGTATGGCGAGAGCAAGAAGATGAATACTGGTCTGAGGTTTTTAACAAACGTATTACCCCTAGAAACGTATTACAAGTATTCGGGACTGATATCGTAAGAAATAACTTCCATAAAAATATATGGGTAGAATCATTTATAAAAAGATATAAAGACAATCCAATAGATACAGTAGTAGCAGACGTAAGATTTCCCAATGAAATGCAAACAATTAAAAAGTTAGGCGGTAAACTTTACCAAATAAAAAGAGGGGAAGACCCTAAATGGATGTCTTACGTAAAAGAAGTTTATTACAAAGGATTAGGCAATTCTAATTTAAGTAATATTGTTTCTAACGTATCTGAACTAGTAGGAATTAAATTACCTCATAAGTCAGAGTGGGCTTGGCTAGAAGCTGAAAGCTTAATTGATGAGGTCATAGACAATAGTGGAACATTAAAAGAATTTAATCAAAAGATTAACCAAATCATAACATAACTGTGATATATTGATATAGTAATAGAAATTAAGGAGAAAAACAATGAAAAACAAAGTAATAGACATAGTTAAAGCATGTGCAACTTTTAAGTTTAATAGGCTTAAAGGTTTAAAAGCAGGTAAAATTTTTTATA
>CALBDR010000174.1 GCA_937927525.1 uncultured Candidatus Melainabacteria bacterium | reverse complement strand
AAAATATGCTGTTGATAGACCTGATGAATGGGATATTGTAAAAAGATCACTATCATTAGCTCGACAAAACAGCAGACACGCTTGCGCTTTTTTAATATCAGATGAGCCAATTGAAAATACCGTACCTATTATGGAAGTTGGTGGTGTTAAGCGTGTAACTCAGCCTGAAGCCAAGCAATGTGAAGAAGCTGGATTAATTAAGTATGACTTCCTAGTTGTATCTTGCCTTAGAGATATCAATTTGTGTTTAGATTATATAAATAAGAAACATGGCGATGAAGATATTGAAACAGGTTATTTTTGCGATACAGGTGATCATGACTTACAATACATTTGGGATTTACCAGAAGACCCAGAAGTTTTTAAAATGTTATCTCGTGGTGAAACTGAATCTGTATTCCAATTAAATACTACATCGGTTACGCCATTTGTTAAAAAGATTCAGCCACAATCCATTATCGACTGTGCCACTATTACATCACTTGTTAGACCTGGACCTCTAGACTTTGTAGATGAAAGAACTGGTCGTAACATGGTTGAGGAATACGTTGAGCGTAAATTTGGTAGAAGTCGTGGTGATATCCCTATACTTGATGAAATGTTGCCTGAGACATACGGTGTACTTGTATTCCAAGAGCAGGTAACAAAACTTGCTAAAGAACTTGCTGGTATGAGTGTTATTGATGCAGAAAATGTGCGTATTGCTGTTGGTAAGAAAAAGATGAAGCTCATTCAATCTCTGAAGCCTGTATTTATTGAAGGTGCAGCTAAGAGGGTTGGAGAAGAGACTGCTACTAAAATCTGGGATATGATGGAAACATTTGCCAGATATGGTTTTAATAAGTCTCACGCTGTAGCTTATTCTGTCATCTCATACGCCTGCGCATACTTAAAATACCACTATCCATTAGAGTGGTGGGCTGCTGTACTATCAAATGCTGATGATAAAGAAATTAACGAAGTATTTTACAAATATGTTAAAGATATGGTTTTACCTCCAGATATCAATACATCTACTGAAATCATGGAAGTTGACTACAAAGAGAAGAAGATTCGTAATAAGCTATCTATGATTTCTGGTTTAGGTAAGTCATTGGCTGAGAAGATTATTGCTGGTAGACCATACGCAGATCTTAGGGATTTTGTTCGTAAAAAACCATGCGGTCCAGCAATGACTAAGAAGCTCATTCATGTTGGCGTATTAGATTCTATGTTTGAGTCAACAAAGCTGGTTGATAAGATGTACGAGTTTGATAGGGTATGTAAAGAAGTTGATTGGGAAAATAAATTAAGACAAAAACATGAGCAGTTAGCTAAAGAGATAGATCCAAAGAAAGCAGCTAGAATAACTAAGTCTATTGAAAAACTAGATTCTGACGGACCTAAAGAGCCAGAAGTAGATTCATCTTATATTGGAATTACTGCTCAACAAGATTACCTTATGAAGAAATCTATTTTCCCTACTATGAATTTAGATTTACAGGCTGTATTAGATAAAGAATCTAAAACCAGACTAACTACTACTAAGACTGGTAGGTTTATTACTAATAAATATGCTAAAGATAATATGGTAATATCTGGTGAAGCATTACAGCGCATTGATAATAAAATACTCGATAAGAACACATATTTCGCCTGTCCTGCCTATGTTGTAGATGCTTCTGAGTTCACCTACCATCAGACCAAAAAGGCTTTGAGACTAGTTCTAGACAGCTCTGGCTATATCTCAGAGAAGGTTCTATGGGCTGATTACAACACTGGAGAACTTACATATCCTAAGTCATTGAAAAAAGGTGCAATTGCCTATTTTTTATACAGTAAGCGTGAAGGAAGTGAATATACAAATATCCAAGAAATAATTGTTGAAAATGAAGGAGTCCTGTAGTATAATGGTTGAAAAGGAGGCTTCAATGCTTATATTGGATAGAGAAAAATTAGAGACACAAATTGACCAACAGAGATATTACTTACTTCAAGGTAGAATTAAGCAAACAAAAGATAGTATTGAACTTGATCCGCATTACAGTGAAAAAGGTCGAAGATTTCATGATGATGAAAGAATTGCTTATATGATTATGGGCTATATTGTAGATGAAACTCGTGATTCAAATGGTCAGTCAAATTACACTGCAGCTAATCTTAAATTCCTATCTATGGATACTAATAAAATAGATATTTATATCGATAAAGCAGTAAAAGAGTCTGCTGGTGCCGATTATTATTATACTTACGAAAAGGAATATTAATGAGAAATTTAATACTTCTAATTATTTTAGTATATGCTTCACAAACAGCCTTTGCTGAGAGTAGGGTTAAAATAGCCATTGTAGATACTGGCATTAGTTTAACTCAAGCAAAAAGCAAATATTTATGTAAAGATGGGCTTAAAACTTTTTTAACTTGGGACTGGGGTTATGATAAACATGGTCATGGTACTAATGTATTTGGTCTAATTGCCGATCAAATAAACCCTAAAACTCATTGTATTATCTCTTACAAGTTTTATAAGAAAAATTTACCTGATAGAAAATCTTTAAATAATACAATTAAAGCTATAGAACATGCTATAAAAAATAATGTTAAATATCTTAATATGTCTATGGGTGGTTCATCGCCAACTAATAGAGAAAGAGCTTTACTTAAAAAATTCTTAGATAATGGTAGATATGTATTAGCTGCAGCAGGAAATGAGAGTCACAATCTAGATATCTATTGTA
>CALBDR010000173.1 GCA_937927525.1 uncultured Candidatus Melainabacteria bacterium | reverse complement strand
CGACCACCACTTCCAGAAGCGCTAGTAATAGAAACAATATCGTTCTGTAAATGACCGGAGCCGCCTTCAATAACAATCACATTCTGAAGACCGCCAGACTTAGATATAATTTTTGCAGTTATGGTACCTTCGGTGTTAACAATTTCTTCACCGTCTTGGAAGGTACCTGTTATATCATTTACAAATACTTCAAACTGGTATACGCTATCCTCAAATATGCTTTGTACGCGTTCCACTCTAGCAGTAGCACCAGATGTACGACCAGTTATTCTGCCTGCAAGTAGTTCAATATTACCAGTAGGAGTAGTGACACGAATAGAGGTTTCCTGAACCCATCTGCCATCAGAGGCTCTTAAAATATCTTGTCCAGGGAAGTAAAACTCAATTTCTTCATCAAAGAGAATGCGGAAAAGAAGTTTAAAAGATTCTTCCGACCCTTTAGAACGATAGAGATCTTTTATTCTTTTGTAGACTAGTTTTTTATCAGCAAGTATGTCCTGAGGAAACTCAGAAAGGATTTCTCTTCTAAAATAATCTAAAAACTCGCTAGCAGTTTCATCAATATCTTGATAGTTTAGAAGATTTTTAGACCGGTCCGTCATTTGACCAGTAGTTTCCATCCACTCGTAATACGCTTTTACGAATGCTTGAAACTTAGGACCCTCGTCTTGTAGAAAATCAGGTAGTAAACTTTCTACGAGTACAGATGTTTTGTTATCCGTGGCCATTAGTATACCGTAGCTACAACACCCGTTTCAGGTATTCGAGTTGTTTCCCCTTCAGTGTTGATATTGGTCGTACTCGCAACTGTTCGATTAAGTTTAGTATTAAATAGAGATACTGAACCGTCTGCTATTAGCAATAACTGGTTTCTGATAGGATCAATGTCACTAGAATCAGGATCTACAATAATTTCTAAAGCGTCACCTGAGTATGCAGTAATTAAAATATCGTTTAGTATAATTAGACCTGTCTGATAATTGACGGTGCCAGCGAGACGGTTAGTGTAGATTCTAGAGCCCGTAGCGCTAAAGTAGTATGTACGAATATTACCAAAACCGTCATCATCTAAGAATGTATTTGGCTCGCCAAGATAGGTAAATGCAGTAGATGACACAGTTAGACCTCTTCCTGGATGCTGAGAAGCGGAAATACCTTCCAGTACAGCACCACCAGTAATATTTAAGAGAGATCTGTTGAATGGAATTCTGTATGTTGTACGTCTTGTTGTATCTGGTACGATTTTTTTCTTGACAGTTAGATCTATGCTAACAGAGGAAATAGAATCGCTAAGACGGTAAATATCTCGAATTAATTCAGAACCAATAAATGATTGAGAAAATAATCCAAGCTTATTAGATTCGTAGTTAATGATCTCATTGGAGATATTGTCAATCAGACTACCTGATGTAAGAGATGTTAGATCAGGATTGTACTTAACTGTAATAGTTGGACGTACGTAGACGAAGGAAGGGTCTACTATAATTGGTTCGATAGTCAATACATTCTTATTAACGATAAAGTCTACAATATCTTGCTTTCTGTCTTCTGCAAGAAGAAGAGTGCTTCTTGGCTTAATAGAAAGATAAACTCTACCGTATACAGGTGGTGAATTATCCTCTCCACCCCACGCAGAAACAGCCTGCACGTCAGTAAAGTTATTAGTTATTACAGCTTCATAATCCTTTCGTGTAACTACTCTATTTTGAGTTTCGTAATTTTTAGGTGCGTTAAACTTGATAGACTGAATCGATTCTCTATCACCGCCGCCTGCAGCTGCAGACACGTTATTTACAGTTACGTTTGTATACCCATCAATCTGATCTACAGCAGCGAAAGTGCTAGCACCTCTAGCATCGCCAGCATTACACACTCTATAATCAATATTAACTACATTACCGTCGTTAAGCTGCTGACCTATAACATTATCACCAAATGTTATCTCGTACCTACCATCAATATTTTCGTCAAGGAAATATGCAGTAGAAGTAGCTGTAACTTCTGTTAGATCGGAAGCTAGCGTATATGTGGTAACGCTACTGTTGGCAGCTGACTCTTGTACTGTTACAATAAGACTAGTTGTGTCTACGTTATCGTTAGGAATAACGTACTCGACAGGATTTACTGAACTTACTGTATAGCGATGAGTTAAAGGCTGACCCTCTACGATATCAATATTTGTTGAGTAAACACCAGAAGCGTTAGCATTAATAACTTTAGTTTCTGGGTTGACAAAAATATAGTTTGTACCGTCTACAGTAGCTCTGAATCTGGTATTTCTAGGAATAGTAATTGTACTGGGGGTATCTCCAGGAGTAACAACAACCTGTACAGTAGCTGTTGGCCCTTGAGCTGAGCGAGGAGTATATCCAAGCATTTTTGCTCTAGACACTACGTTATTACGGATTTGAGCAGAATCCAAGAACATTTCGTTTCCTACCATATTAAGGTAGAAAGCATTCATGTAGGTGTTGTAAGATAACAGATTTAAAAGAATCTGCATAGTTGAGGATTCGTAATCGTAATCCTCAAGCTCGGTCTGATTCTGCAAAAATGCCTTTAGGTTATCTTTGATACCATCAAAGTTGATGCTTGATAGTTGTAGCGCGTTATTAGCTGCCATTTATCTTGTTCTCTGTATTACAACTTGTAAGTCTACGGGTTCAACTTGATTAACTACTCTGAAACGAATCGTTATATAAAGCTCGTTCTGATCGTAGTTCGCTCTAACAATAACATCTTCTAAGATGGCTCGAGGCTCATAGTTTTTGATAGCTTGCTCTATATCTTTCTTTAGATTAGCCTCTTCTATAGGATCAAAATTCTCAAATAGTCTATCGTAAATATTACAACCAAATAGAGGTTCGTACGGGCGCTCGAAACGACTGGTCAGTATTAGGTTTTTTACTGCTTTTTTTACTGCTTCAGCATTTTTAAACACAGGAAGTTTTTTAGTGACCGGGTGCGCTGTAAAAGACACGCCGAGATCACTAAACTGTACTTCGTTTGTGATAGGATTTACTGAGCCTGACGAACGTGCCATTTATATTCTCTCAGGTTTATTTCTATTTATCGCTATTTTTTTGGTCTTGTATTTCTTGTCTGCGAGTCTTAGCAAGCTTGGTAATTTCGGAAAGAGCTTTGCGAGCACGAGTACCAGCTGCTTTATTTCCACCTTCAAATTTTTCGTTCTCTACTACATAAGTTTCGTAAAGAGAGACAATTAAATCGTGTGTCATACTAACC
>CALBDR010000172.1 GCA_937927525.1 uncultured Candidatus Melainabacteria bacterium | reverse complement strand
GTAACGATACTATCGACGGTGGAGCTGGAAACGATATTATCGATGGTGGTGCAGGTGACGATATTATCGACGGTGGTACTGGTAACGATACTATCGACGGTGGAGCTGGAAACGATATTATCGATGGTGGTGCAGGTGACGATATTATCGACGGTGGTACTGGTAACGATACTATCGACGGTGGAGCTGGAAACGATATTATCGATGGTGGTGCAGGAAACGATACCATAAGTGGTGGAACTGGAGATGATATTATTTCTGGTAGTGACGGTAACGACGTTATAGACGCAGGTGCAGGAAATGATATTATCGATGCAGGAGCTGGTAATAATATTATTGATGGTTCTGATGGTACAGATACAGTAGGTCTTGCTGGAAATAGAGGTGACTACGCTATAGTCGACAATGGTAATAGTTCATTCACTCTTACTAATAACGATTCTGGTGATGTGAATACTATCTCGAATGTTGAGAATTTTGAATTTGCTGACCAAACCATTACTAGTATTGAATTAAGTAATGAATTAGCTGAACCTGACAATAGGATTGTTTTAGTAGGTGGTCACGGAGAGACATGGGGAAGTGACTTGAATAAAATAGATCCAGAGTTAGCAGGAAAAGTTTCAGATGCAGACAAAGCAAGAAAAAGCACGCATGGGAATGAAAGCTGGGTTTATGGAATTATAGATTATGAGACTGGTGAAGTTCTTGGAGAAATCTCTAAACGTGACCTTCAAGATGCTTTAAGAGCTGATGGAAGAGCGACAAATGGCATATTTGGTGATAATCCAAATAACCCATTACATGGAATGGAATTAGATGTAAATGGTGAAACACATGTAATTCATGACTCTTACATCCATACACCAATCATTTTAGATATTGATGGAGATGGAATTGAATTAACTTCAACTGAAGATGGAGTAGTATTTGATTTAGACGGAGACGGAACACAAGAAAGAACTTCTTGGACAGCTGGAAATCAAGGTTTCGATGATGCCTTCTTAGCACTCGATAGAAATGGAGATGGTGAGATCAATTCAGGTAAAGAATTATTTGGTGACCAAAATGGAGCAGCAAATGGTTATGAAGAATTGGCTAAATTTGACTCTAACCAAGACGGACAAATCACAGCTGAAGATGAAATTTATGATGAATTAAAACTTTGGGCTGATATGGATGCAGATGGTAAAGTCGATGATGGTGAAATTAGGGGCCTTGCTGAAATGGGAGTAGAATCAATATCAACTGGTTACACTGGTAGCTTTGGTGATAAAAAAGATGAACATGGCAATGATATAAGTTTAGAAAGTAGTTTTACTTTAAATGTTAACGGTGAGTCTGTAACTAGAAACTCTGTAGATGCATTCTTTAATACAGAAGACCTAAGTACATCTGAACAAGTTTCTTTACTTGGAAATGAAATCGCGAACCTTGAGTCAGAGCTTCAAAACTTAATTGCAGATGAAAACCATGATGTAAACGAAGTAGATTCATTAAGGTCTGAGATTGAAAATAAACGTACAGAGTTTATTAATCTTGGTGGCTAAAACTAAAACTGCTCTAACCGGAAAGTGATCCACTCATCCATAGCCCTAGCACCCATAGAGTTTTTATAAAACTCTATGCTTGGCGTATTCCAGTCTAAAACAGACCATTCAATTCTGCCACAGTTTTTCTCTTTTGCTCTCTCTTTAATTCTAGTAAAGAGTTTTTTACCAATACCATGATTCCTGAATTTAGGTTTCACATAAATATCTTCTAAATAAATCCCTGGCTTAGTCAAGAAAGTAGAAAAGTTATAGAAGTAAAGTGCAAAAGCAATAGCTTCTCCAGTAAAAGTTTTTACGATTAAAGATTCTGCAACTTTATGTTCAGGATCAAATAAATATTTTTCAAGATCAGCTTCTCTGCCAATAACTTCGTGACTCAGTTTTTCATATTCTGCAAGGTCTTTAATTAAAGAAAAAATATCTTTAACGTCTTCTTGCTTTGCAATATCAATTTCATACCCTAAATCAGCTTTAGCTTTAGTCATAGTCTGGATCTTAGCATACTTAATAAAGCCCCAAAGTTTAACTAATTATGCGAAAGGGAAAGGACTCTTCGCGCCCATATTTGATTTGGAGGATGCCTCTTTATTATCACTAATTCGAGAAACCGCTTTATCTAAATCATTCAAAGTTATACTTGTATCTCTTTCTGGGACTATAGTTCCTGCACGTGAAGCCGAGCTAACCCTTTGTGAGACTATTTCTACCGCTTCTTCAATTACATTATACATATCTCGAGGAGAGAATGTCGTTCCTGCTAAAAGCTTGATGATTCTATCTTGATTTTTAATAAAATCATCTAAATGCTCTTTTTTCATTTCAAGTTTAACTAGCTGCCTTAAAAGAATGCCGTAATTTTGTGCAGGTGTCGCCTCAGGAAAAGCAATAGTAACTTTCATTCTGTCTTTAAATGCTTTATCAACATTACCAGAATTAGTCGCAAATACGCATGGAACACCACTTTCATCTATTTGTTTAAGAATAGTGTTTACAACATTATTATCATGCTTAGCTGCACCAGAGATAGCCATATCAGATCTTTGACTAACGAAGGTATCTGCTTCATCAAAGAAAAGCAACATATTATTTCGCTTTGCTTCCTCAAAAGCTTTAATAATATTTTTCTCAGTCTCACCTATATATGCTGATATCTCAGAAGCAGAGATGAATTTCAACTTACGTCCCATTTTCTTAGCAGTAAACTTAGCCATTTCAGTTTTACCTACACCTGGTGGACCAGTGAAAAGCATAGTAGGAGATTTTTTCTTTAATTTACTTAAATTCAGAGAAACCCCTGAAGTATTAGTCGCTTCTAAAAATCTAGCTATACCATTAAATAGAGTTTGTTTAAACTCTTCATTCGGAAAGATCATGTCTGTATCTGGATTAAAGCTCAAGTTATTTTTGTCTGGAACCATTTTTTCAAGAGCTGGCACCAAGAATTTATCCAAACCTAAATGCGCTAAAGCTACAGCTGATAGAGCGATAACAGTTTGCATTTTTTCAGACATAGATTTTTGAGAGATAAAGAAATCGAATAAACCGATTATTGGCAAAACCCCAAGAGCCCTTTTAACAAATTTC
>CALBDR010000171.1 GCA_937927525.1 uncultured Candidatus Melainabacteria bacterium | reverse complement strand
CTTCTCCTAAAGTACACAACTGTCACAGGCTTCATCATCTACCTGAGTTGTTGTTGGTTTTTCTTCTTCGTATTCGTCAGTTGCACCATCATTCGTATTGAAGTAGTACAGCTGCTTACCCCCATATTTGTAGAACATAATCAAATGCTTCAACATTTCGCTCATAGGAATCTTTTCATCTTCATAGAACCTTGGGTTGTATGAAGTATTGACAGAAATACCCTGATCGATATACTTCTGAAGGATCGCCATGATCTTCAGATACCCTTCAGGTGATTTCTGATCCCATAGTAGTTCGTACTTATTCTTGAGTCGTCTGATTTCTGGGACGACTTGTTTGAGGACACCGTGCTTGGACTGTTTAACTGAAACATAGCTTCTAGGTGGCTCTACTCCGTTTGTAGCATTACTGATCTGTGCTGATGTCTCAGCTGGCATCAAAGCCATTAAAGTACTGTTACGAATTCCTGTCTCTTTGAGCTGATCTCTCAACTCATTCCAAGGCATTCTTTCCTTGTGTTTAACAAGGTCTTTTACATCTTCCTTGTATGTATCGATGGGAAGAATTCCAAGACTGTATTTTGTTTCGTCGTTAGCAAGACATGGTCCTTTTTCTTTTGCAAGATCAGCACTCGCTTTGATCAAGTAGTAAGACCATGCTTCACTGAACGCATCGATCGTCTGTAAGTCTGGTTCTGTATATGTAGAATTAATCTTAGCTAGCCAATACGCAAAATTAATGATCCCAATACCCAATGGACGTCTTAACTCTGTGGACCTTTTTGCCGCAATCAAAGGGTACTCTTGATAGTCTAACAAAGCATCCAAAGCACGGACTGCAATCTCACATGGCTTGCGGAAGTCTTCTGGACGCTTAATGTTACCCCAGTTGATTGCTGCAAGAGTACATAAAGAGATCTCGCCTTCTTCATCAAAGATGTGTTTCAATGGCTTTGTTGGAAGATCGATCTCACAGCATAGGTTAGACTGTTTGATTGGAGCTTTGTCTACAATAAACGAGCTGTGATCATTTGCATGATCGACATTCATTAAGTATATACGTCCAGTATCCTTCCTTTCTTGCATAAAGGCTGAAAACAGATCGATTGCCGGCACCGACTTCTTTCGTATATCTGTTCGTCTTTCTGCTGCCTCGTATTCGACTTTGAAATCTTCGGCACTTGTAAAGAACAGGTCGTATAGTTGTGGTACTTCGTGCGGGGAGAATAACGTGATATCGCCTCCGCTAATAAGTCGTTCATACATCACCTTATTGAACTGAACACCATAGTCGAGATGGCGTACACGATTGTCTTCTGTTCCTTTGTTATTCTTAAGGACAAGAAGATCTTCTACTTCAAGATGCCAGATTGGATAGTACAACGTTGCTGCACCACCTCTGACACCACCCTGGCTGCAACTCTTAACAGCACTCTGGAAATGTTTATAGAATGGAATCACACCAGTATGTGTTGCATCACCACTTCTGATAGGAGACCCAATAGCACGGATCCTTCCAGCACCAATACCAATCCCAGCCTTCTTTGACACGTAGTTTACAATCGAAGAAGCGGTTGCATTGATCGAATCGAGTGAGTCATCAGTCTCGATAAGAACACACGATGAGAACTGTTTCTGAGGTGTTCTCACCCCGGACATGATAGGTGTAGGAAGAGAGATATCAAAGTTACTGAATGCATTGTATGCATCCTTAATCCAGTGCATTCTCTTCTCTTGAGGATATTCATGGAACAGAGTAGCAGCAATCAGTAAGTATGCTATCTGAGGAGTCTCGAAGATCTCTTTTGTTGCTCTGTTCTGTACAAGATACTTTCCACGAAACTGTTCCATAGCAGCATATGTGAAGTAGTCATCACGAGAATGATCGATGAATAAGTTCATCTGATTGAATTCTTCTGGCGTATACCAGTTCAACAATTCAGTCGTATAGAATCCTTTTGCACATACACCAACTACGTGAGAGTATAGATCAACAGGATCAAATCCATTAAACACTTGCTTACGGAGATGATAGTTAATCAGCCTTCCTGCTACAAACTGATAGTTGGGAGTTTCTTCGCTGATAAGATCAGCAGCTGCTTTGATTAGTGTCTCTTGGATATCATCTGATTTGATGTTGTCATAAAACTGGACATGTGATCTGATTTCGATTTCAGAAGGAGAGACACCTTTTATACCTTCACATGCCCACATGACAACTTTATGAAACTTATCAAGATCGAGAGGTTCCTTAGAACCATCCCGCTTGACTACGTGGATAGTTGACAATTGTATTCTCCGTTTTTATTTTGTAATATAATACCAAGCGGCGTAGCTGATAGCGCTACCAATAACAAGGCCGATAGAAATAGCGATGATAAAATCTACTGGATCAATCATTGGATAATTCCTGTGACCCAGTTTTCTGCTGTATCTTCTGCATAGTGGATACTTTTATCTGGAAGTAAAATAGTTCTTACTAGATAACTTTCTTGATAACATTCTACTTTATGACCTTGTTTACACTCATATACAATAGCACGACGATCTTTGTCTGCTGATATGAATGAATTCAACTCTTTCATACTTTTCTCCAATCACTGATCTTAAAGATCAATTCTAAACCTTCGAACGTGTTATTATCTATGATTTTCTGTACATTGTCAATGCCATTTATCACCATCTCATTAATATCTTTGTATGGTATTCTTTCTGGCCAGACAACAACCTTATAACCTTCTTCACCTGCTTGAAACATTTGATCGATCAGCTGTGGATTCCTTGGCTGATTATCGAACACTAACACAACATTTTCCTTTGGTAAAGCGGTGTTTATCGAGTTCAAGTCACTGTTTCCTACCGCTACACTATTAGGTAGAAACATCGCATCAATAGGACCTTCTGTCACATAGACCTTTCCATCATGGACCTGATCTAAGTTAAAGATCATTGGCTTATCTTCATTGATCCGGACAGTTATATATCGTAACCGCTCGTCTCCTAACGCACGACAAGTCACACCTACCAATTGTTTTTCTTTATCGTAAAACGGAATTACTAAACGACCTTCGTTCCCAATAATACGACCTTCATACTTTGGAGAGAGTTCTTCTAACTTCTGAACATCATCAACATAGAACAGACGATCCCACCAATACTTTGGAACCTTACGTTGTTCGAGATATAACTCAGCGACAGTACCTTTTGCAGGAACGGTTATCTTGTGGAGGAGGTTTCTTCCAAACTTAGGAGTAAAGTTTTCAAAGTTAGGTACAGTGTTTGCATGCCGAGTCTTACCTTCCTTGAACTTCTCTAATGCATACTCTCTGTATACAGTAGGATCTACTTCTTCAAGGAGTTTTCCAAAGTTAGTACTGTGGTTACAGTTATGACATTTATAGAACAGACCACCAGGCTTAGAGAATAAGTATCCTCGAGCTTTCCATTTGTTCTTTTTTGAATCACCACAGAAAGGACATCTGAAGTTTGATAGGTATGGTTGATTCTGCTTTACCGCGAATCTCTCAAGTCTACTTTGTATCAGACCGAGATACTTTATGTCGATCCACTCATTCATAATATAGTTTTATCCTTTA